>JALUXN010000155.1:2500-13017 GCA_027018975.1 Mariprofundaceae bacterium
TTTAAATGTTGTCGAACCTCCTGATCAGAATTAATAGGATATTGTGTGATAATTCGAACCACACTTGACGGAGATTTTTTAAGAAAATCATGCAAAACTGCCAGTCGTTCGAATAAACCACCTTTTTGATTTGGAACCTCAAAAATCATATAGTGAATACGCTTCCAGCCTTTATCTGACCTTTTCTTTCTCACAATTGAAACGGTTTGCTGAAATGCCCCTCGCGCAAGCCATAATTCACCATCTATTGGAAACGGCGGGAGCTGCTCAATAAACCATTTAGGAGCAAAATAGATTTTTCCACTTCTTGATAAAAGGTGCTGCCCATCCCAATAAGCTCGCACACCGTCATATTTTTCACTCCAAACCCACTGACCCTGTTGAAAATCTACCTTTTTATAGGTTTTCAACAACATCAGTTCAGGCTTATCATTCGCCCAAACAGGATAAACAAAACATAAAAACAAGATTATGGAAAATAAGCGCATGGCTTAATGATAACGGAAAAACATTTAGCAAAAAATAAAAGATGGTGCCCCCTCACAGACTCGAACTGTGGACCTACCGATTATGAGTCGGGTGCTCTAACCAACTGAGCTAAGGGGGCTAAATAGGAAGGAAATTTTGAATGGCGCTTATTATAAAAGAGAAACGCTTCGATTGGATACAAAAAATGGGCATTCAAGCCCATTTTTTAATGCAAAGTATTTAGCATCACTCTAAGAAGCTTTTTAAACGGTCTGCTCGACTGGGGTGACGCAGCTTTCTAAGTGCCTTCGCTTCAATTTGACGAATTCTTTCACGGGTAACATCAAACTGTTTACCCACCTCTTCAAGCGTGTGGTCGGTATTCATTCCCAACCCAAAGCGCATTCTGAGCACTTTAGCCTCTCTAGGTGTCAATGTGCTCAACATCTCTTGAACTGTCTCGCCCATACCTTCTAAATCAGCTGATTCAGCTGGCGATAAGATATTGGCATCTTCAATAAAGTCGCCCAATGAAGAGTCTTCATCTTCCCCAACAGGCGTTTCCATTGAGATCGGCTCTTTGGCGATTTTCATCACCTTGCGTACCTTATCTTCTGGCATCTCCATCTCTTCAGCCAACTCTTCAGGGGTCGGTTCACGACCCATTTTTTGAAGTAGCTGTCGCTGCACACGATTGAGCTTATTGATCGTCTCAATCATATGCACAGGAATACGAATTGTGCGCGCCTGATCTGCAATTGAACGGGTAATCGCTTGACGAATCCACCAAGTAGCATAGGTTGAGAACTTATAACCACGGCGATACTCAAATTTATCTACCGCTTTCATCAAGCCAATATTGCCTTCTTGAATTAAATCCAAGAACTGCAGGCCACGGTTGGTATATTTTTTTGCAATCGAGATGACCAAACGCAAGTTGGCTTCAATCATTTCTCGCTTAGCCGCTCGCACACCTCTCTCAGATTTACTGAGATCCTTGTACACTTCCTTATAATAGAAAATCGGCATTTTTTCCGCTTTTTCAATCATCGCCAAACGCTTCTGGCTACGCTTTACCTCATCACGAATCGCTTCAAGCTGTTCTGCCTTCGCAGGTACTTTTTCTTTAAGTCGGTCAATCAGGGTATAGTCGGTTTCTTTACCAACAAACTCTTCAATAAACACTTTGTGAGGCACGCCAACTTTACGCACCACTAAATCTAAAATATTTCTTTCAAATTCCCGAATCTGCTTGATGCGGCTTTTAATATCTTTAATCAACTGATTCGTAAATACGGGCGTCAGTTTTACAGTACGCAAATGATCAACAATGGCTTGGCGTGCTGCAACCGCCTTCTCATCACGAATACCGTATTGATCTTCTGCTTCCATTGCGGCTTGATTCAACTTTTTCAATTCCGCTACAAAAGCCGCCACATCTTCAGGTTTCATGGTTTTGTCGCGAGGCTCCCCACTCTCACTATCTGGCGAAAGCTCTTCAATCGGCACATCTTCTAAATCTTCAGGACGAATAAACCCTTGGATCACATCTGCTAGCTTCCCTTCGCCTTCATCCATTTTCTCAAAAATGTTGAGCACGGCATTTGCTGTGATTGGATATTTAGCTAGGAAATCCAACATATCACGGGTGCCGTGCTCAATGCGTTTGGCGATTTCAATTTCGCTCGTACGATCCAATAGCTCAACCGACCCCATTTCACGCATATACATACGCACGGGATCAGTGGTGCGACCAAATTCTGCATCTACTTCAGCCAAGGCAACCATGGCGGCTTCTGCCGCAGCTTCATCAAATACGCCACCTTCTTGCGCCAGCAATTCCTCTTCATCAGGCGGTGAGTCAAACAACTGAATACCAAAATCTTTTAGAATGGTAATCACCTGAGCCAGTTGATCTTCCTCAACATCCTCAGTCATGACATCATTCACATCTGCATAGGTGAGGTAGCCCAACTCCTTGGCTCTTTCTACCAAATCGATTAGCTGCTGTTTTCTTTCTACTCTTGTTGTCATCGTCACCTCTTCTTCAACCACCCCAAAAAACTAGAACAGGATATTATAACCCTGAACATACCCTTTATATTCACAATTTACCCATTTTCAAGTAACTTTTGCAGATTCTGTAAAGCCAATTTATCCCAACCGCGCTTTTGAATCTGCTGTTTAGCCATCTGTTTTGCTAAATTTTGAGTTAAAGCATCAAACTCACTTTGCAAAAAAGCATCGTCATCAGGCAATGCTGAATCCTCAATCAATTGCCAAGTGTCTAATGACTGCGAACGCTGCAACCAAGCGATAACAGGCTCCACTTCGCCCTGATGCTTTTTCAACAGATAAATAACATTGGCCAGCAGCGCCGCCTCTTCTCCACCTAGACTCGCCACATCCTGTGCAAATCCATCATAAAAGACCGCTATCCATTCAGGGCGTTTCAGCAGCAAACGAATTAACTTTATCTCAAGCGGCACCACTTTAAATTTAGCTCCACTTTCAGAGCAGGACTGGGGATTTTGGAAATTTTGCAGATTTTTCGCCTTGGAAAAACTATTCGCAAACCCAGAGCGCACCCCCATCTCTTTTTCCACTCGCCAAGTCGGTAATTGCACCTGTTCTGCCACCGCTTCAGCCAATAAAAACTGATATAAGCCGTGGGCCTTCTGTACAAAAGGAGCCGCTAAAGCGACCAATTGCTGACGCCCTTCTGCACTACTCAGAGAGGCTTTGAGTTGATTTTCCAACCCTTGAATCAAAAACTGTGACAGCGATAGCGCACTTTGAACCCGAAATTGAAATCCCTCGACCCCCTCTTTTCTCACCGTGGAATCAGGATCTTCACCTTGAGGCAAAAACAGAAACTTAACCGAACGCTGCTCTCCCATCATGGGCAAACACAACTCAAGCGCTTTCCAAGCTGCCTTCATGCCTGCTTCATCCCCATCAAAACAGAAGACCACTTCATTCACCTGCCGAAATAATAGCTCTAGATGCTGTGTCGTCGTTGCCGTTCCCAAAGTCGCTACCGCATTGTGAATGCCAAACTGCGCCAAAGCCACCACATCCATATAGCCTTCCACCACAATAATATGATCCACATTTTGTCGAGACTGTTTCATCTCATACAGACCATAAAGTGTTTGGCTCTTATGGAAAATAGGCGTTTCGGGAGAGTTTAAATATTTAGGCTGTCCTTCCCCTAAAATCCGCCCTCCAAAAGCAACGACTCGCCCCCGAATATCTCGAATAGGAAACATAATGCGATCACGAAAACGGTCATAAATTCGACCTTCCTCATTTTTGACCAACACTCCCACTTCAATCAACTGCCCCGTGAGTGTCTGATCCGCCTTTAAGCCTGCTTGCAAACTCTGCCATCCATCAGGTGCATAACCAATCACAAACTGCTTGGCAATCTCCGCACTCAGCCCTCGCTGTTTGAGATACCTTTTCGCTTTTTCTGATTGCGGATGGTCTCGCAATTGGTGACGATAAAATTTCGCCACTGCATGCATCACTTCATATAGATTTTGCTGCTTTTTCTGTTGTTGCTGCACTTGGGGAGAGACCTTTTCATAAGACACCTCCATGCCCACAGAAGCCGCCAACTGTTCAACAGCATCCACAAAAGACAAGCCGTCATACTCCATAATAAATTTCAGTACATCACCACTCGCTCCACACCCAAAGCAGTGGTAAAACTGTTTCTGCTGACTCACATTAAAAGAAGGCGTTTTTTCAGAGTGAAATGGGCAGCACGCTTTAAAACTGCTTCCCGCTTTTTTGAGTGGCACTCGCTGACCTACGACTTGGACAATATCCACTCGATTCAGCAACTCATCAATAAAAGCTCTTGGAATGCTTCCTTTAGCCAACTTGCAACCCCTTCCCCCAATTCAAACTATCCAAACTATCCCCTCGTTATACACAAGTTTTCCCCAGTCCTCAAAACGCAAAAACCCACTCAAATGAGTGGGTTCTCTAACCTAACGACAAAAGGGGCTAAAAGCTTAAGCGTTCAATTTCGCTTTGATCAACTTACTCACTTCGCCCATATCAGCACGGCCTTGCATCTTGGGTTTTAACAACCCCATCACCTTGCCCATATCTTGCATACCACTGGCGCCCGTTTCAGCCATGGCTTCTTCAACCAACTTTTCAATCTCTTCTTCAGACAAAGGTTGCGGCATAAACTCCTGAATGACCGTCATTTCATAAGCTTCTTTTTCAGCCAACTCAGGACGATTCGCATCGCTATACTGCTTGATTGAGTCACGACGCTGTTTTAACATTTTATCCAAAACAGCCAGAATCCCCGCATCATCAAGCGTCGTCTGATCATCAATCTCGACCTGCTTTATTGCTGCCTGCATGGTACGAATCACAAGAAGGCGCTCTTTTTCTTTCGCCTTCATGGCCGCTTTCATCTCAGCCGTTAATTGCTCTTTTAGGTTAGACACAGCGTCAATCCTTAATATTTACGGCTAGTACGAACACGCTCACGAGAAAGACGCTTTAAAAGGCGCTTTACCGCAGCCGCTTTCTTACGCTTACGCGCCCAAGTTGGCTTTTCATAATATTCACGCTTACGCACTTCAGTTAAAACGCCTGCTTTTTCAACAGCTCGTTTGAAACGACGCAAAGCGACGTCAAAAGGTTCGGTATCTCTTACTTTTACGAAAGGCATATAATCACTCTTCTCTATTAATTTGGTTTTTAAAGCTCACCCACCCAGAAATAGGCATGGCTTACGGAAAACGAGGATTATAATTTCATTGCAATTGTTTTGCAAATTTTATTTCTTCAATGCATAATGAGTCTCTTTTTTAGAAGACAGCATACTCAAATGATTGTTCTAGGCATTGAAAGCTCCTGTGATGAAACAGGGGTGGCACTCTACGACACAGAACAAGGCCTCATCGCCGACACCCTCTACTCCCAAGTTCCCATCCATGCAGAATATGGAGGGGTCGTTCCCGAGCTGGCCTCCAGAGATCATATTCGTAAGCTCACCCCTCTTATTTTGCAAACGCTTTCAGAAGCGCAACTCAGCCCTCAAAGTATTGACGGCATCGCTTACACAAAGGGTCCTGGACTCATGGGGGCACTGCTTGCGGGCAGTGCAGTGGCTCGCTCACTTGCCTACGCTTGGGATAAACCTGCTATGGGTGTCCATCACATGGAAGGCCACCTCCTTGCCCCCATGCTTGAATCTCAAGCCCCCGAATTCCCTTTTATCTGCCTGTTGATCTCAGGTGGACACACCATGATTGTCAAAGTGGAAGGTATTGGGCGTTATGAGATTTTGGGCGACACCCTAGATGATGCCGTAGGCGAAGCCTTTGACAAAACGGCGAAAATGCTCGGCCTAGGCTACCCTGGTGGCCCTATTGTCTCTCAGCTTGCTTTAAAAGGTGATCCAAACCGCTATCAATTCCCTCGCCCCATGATTGATCGTCCTGGATTGGATATGAGTTTTAGCGGCCTTAAAACCTTCACCCTCAACACTTGGCTTGCCGCCAAGGCTAAAGGAGATGAGAGCGAACAGACCCAAGCCGATATCTGCCGAGCCTTTGAACTGGCTGTGGCGGACACATTGAAAATCAAATGTAAACGAGCTTTAAAGCAGACGGGGTACAAAACACTCGTCGTTGCAGGCGGGGTGAGTGCCAACCGAGAAATTCGTCAACAACTGACCAAACTGATGGAAAAAGAGCAAGGACAAGCTTTCTACCCTCGTCCTGCCTTCTGCACTGACAATGGTGCCATGATTGCCTATGCAGGTGCGCAAAGACTCCTTGCAGGGCAAACTGAAGACCTGAACTTTGCCGCCAACCCTCGCTGGCAGCTAACCGACCTGCCTCCAATTTAAATCAACTCTTTTTTATAAGATCTTCTTCACCCCGAAGCAAGCGTTGAATATTGGAGCGGTGCCGCCAAATGAGGATCATACTCATCACCGCACTGCCCCACACCCAACTCATCTCACCTGACAACTCATAAATATACAGAGGGGCTAAAGCAGCAGCAATCAACGCAGACAGTGAAGAAATTTTCATCACCTTGGCCACAAACAACCAAGTTCCCGCTACCGCCACGCCAATCAAAGGGTGTAAACCAAACATCACCCCCAACATGGTTGCCACCCCTTTACCCCCTTTAAAACCAAAAAACACAGGGTAAAGGTGTCCAATAAAAGCAGCAAAGCCCACTAAGAAGACTGCCAAAGGTGGCCAACCCAACGCATTCACCACTGCCACAGGCACCCAACCTTTTAACATATCCCCCACCAGCGTAATCGCTGCAGGCTTGGTGCCATAAAGTCGCTTTACATTGGTCGCCCCTGGGTTACCCGACCCCCCTTTGCGTGGATCCTCCAACCCCATGAGACGACACACAATAATCGCCGAGGATAAAGACCCCAAAAGATAAGCCCCGCCTATTGCCAGCCACTGAATCCCTGATAAATCCATTTTTACTCCTTACCTTTATTGAAGCGCATTTTACTGTGTTCAGATAAAATAAGGAAATATTGTAAGAGCTTTTAACACTGGAGAGATCATGGCAAAATTGGACACGATTTATATTCATCAACTCAAAGCCGATGCAGTGATTGGAGTTTACAACTTTGAAAAGGTCAAAACCCAACCGCTCTATCTCGATATCAAAATGAAGGTGGATTTGCAATCCGCTGGAAAAAGTGATGATTTGTCAGAAACGATCGATTACGCCAAAGTGGCTGAGCAAGTACTGAACCATATTGGAAACACCCAGTACGAACTGTTGGAAACGCTTGCAGAAAATCTTTGCCAACAACTGCTGGCAACCTACCCCTCATTACAGAAAATCACCATCAAACTCTCCAAGCCTGAAGCCGTGCCACAAGCCCAAACGGTCGGTATTAAAATCACACGAAAGCGTCAGTGTTAATACCCCTCTGCCTCAATCTTTTTCTGCTCCGCAATCGCCGCTTTCAGTAGTGGCACAATCTGCTCCATATTGACCAATGCTTGATGCAAGGTGATTTTATCCATTGCCTGATAGTCCTCTTCAAACTGTCGTGCATTGGTACGGCTCAGATTTTTCAGCACCTTATCATACAATTTTCCACCCGTCGAAAGCCGTACCAGCGTCACCAACTGCATCGGTTTTAGCTTAGGCAAAAAGTTCTGTAACACACGATCATTTGCCACCACCAACTTATCCGCCAATGCTCGGAATACCCCCAGCTTCTTCTGTAACGCCGAGTCATCCGTCGCCCCACCTTGGTTTAAGTGGCGATCAATTGTCTCATGTAAACTTTTCACCACCTCAGGCGCCACTTCGAGCGTCACCGCTCCCACCTCTAAAGCAAAGTTTTGATTTTTTAACTTTTTAACAGAAATTTCCACCACACCGCTCCAAGCTGCTAAATATACTGCGTATACTCATTATAAAACTCAATCTCACCCTTCTGCTCCAACTCAAACATTCGCTCTGCAATTCGCCGTACGCTTGCTTTAATCATCTCTTCTGTTGGTGCAGCCTCTTTCTGCAAATCCTGTTCCACCTGTTTAGCCAACAATCCCCCCAGATTTTTCAACACTCTTTGGGTAAAATCAGGCTGATTCAATGCCATAAGCACGACCACCAAATCTTGAGGATCCAGCTCTCGCAATAGTCGCTGCATTCCACGATCATCCAGCTCCTCCATCTCTAAAACAAGCTTTAAATAACTTTGCAACAGATGCACGCCACTATTATGCGTCACCGCATTTTCCAACGACATATTGAGCAGCTCCACCCCAAAACGATCCAACCGAATCCAAGCACACCCAATATGCACCAACCACTCAGACTCTGACACTCGTCTAATTCCCACTTTCATAAACCCAACACCTTATAAATAGCTCTCTCAACCGATACCGTAACGACTCAGATTGCTCCTGAGAGTTACGAACAAGCAAACTTTTTGCCATATAATATCAAACCTCACTTATTCTAACGATAAAAGTACAATGAACAAACCACACAAAAGTCTTCCCGAACCGAACGAAGCCGCCAAAGCACGCAGTCAACAACTGACCGAACGCATTCGCCAACATCTTAACCGAGCGGGCAGACTCTCCTTTGCTGACTATATGCAAAGAGCCCTCTACACGCCCAATCTCGGCTACTATGCCAATGGACTTCCTAAAATTGGCGATCAGGGCGACTTTATTACCGCCCCTGAAATCTCCCCCATTTTCTCACACTGCCTTGCCAATCAAGCTCAGCAAATACTTGAAACACTTAGCGAAAAAAATATTTTAGAGTTTGGCGCAGGTCGTGGCACCATGGCCAAAGATATTTTGCTGCACTTTATCGAAAACGACTGGCCACTGGATCACTATTTCATTTTAGAGCTTAGTGCTGACCTCAAAGCCACTCAGCAAGCCACCCTAAAAGCGGCTCTGCCTGATGAATGGTATCAAAAAGTGCAATGGCTTGAACGGTTACCCAAGCAGCCATTGCAAGGGGTTATTTTGGCCAATGAAGTCCTCGATGCCATGCCCTGCGAACGGCTGAAATTTGAGCCTGACCAAGTCTCTCAAGCCTTTGTAACTTTTGATGAAACTCAGCAAGCTTTTCAATGGGACTACCGCCCCATTACCGAACCCTCCCTGCTCAAACAGGCCAACGCTCTGCTGCCCTACATTGGCGAACCTGACCACAAAGGCTACTTCACCGAAATCAACCGTCATATCGCCCCTTGGTTACAATCGCTCTCTGATCTGCTCACCCAAGGCTTGGTGCTGCTGATCGATTACGGCTATGTTCGCCAAGAGTATTACCAACCCGCTCGCCACATGGGTACGCTGCGCTGCCACTACCAGCACCGAGCGCATAGCGACCCCTTCTTCTATCCAGGACTACAAGACATCACTGCCCATATCGACTTTACTGCTGTGGCCGAATCAGGCTTTGATGCAGGCTTTAAAGTCGCAGGGTTCACCACCCAAGCTCACTTCTTAATGGGCAGCGGACTGCTCCAAGCTAACCCGCCGCATGATGCTGAAATCACCGAGCAACTCAAATTCGCCCAACAAGTCAAAACCCTGACCATGCCAGATGAGATGGGCGAAAGCTTTAAAGTCATCGCACTCACCAAAGAGACCGACATTCCACTGATTGGATTTAGCTATCGAGACTTGCGTCATCAGCTATAATCAACTGCTTACCGCCATAAATCAGAAACAATAAAAACAGGAAAAAAGCATGGACATTTTCCAAGCCGCCATTTTAGGCCTGATTGAAGGGCTAACCGAATTTCTTCCCATCTCCTCCACAGGCCACCTGATTATCGCCAGCGACATGATGGGACTGCCACAAAATAGCGAAAACAAAGCGTTTGAAGTGATTATCCAAGTCGCCGCCATTCTCGCTGTGATTGGTCACTACCGAGACAAATTTAACCTACAACACTTCCGCCTCTGGATGAATGTCCTGATTGCCTTTATCCCGATTGGACTGCTGGGGCTACTCTTTCACCATGAAATAAAAGCACTCTTTACCGTCACCACCGTGGCAGTCATGTTTATTGTCGGCGGGGGCATATTCCTGCTCATGGAAGCCCTTTACAATGAAGGCACCCATCGCACCCGCAAGGTCGAAGACCTCAGCCTTTCACAAGCCTTCTGGATTGGCATTGCCCAAGCCTTTGCTCTCATTCCTGGCACCAGCCGTGCAGGCGCCTCCATTGTGGGAGCCATTGCCGTCGGACTCGATCGCAAAACCGCCGCCGAGTTCTCCTTCCTCCTCGCCCTACCTGTGCTGGCCGCCGCCTCAGGTTTTGATCTGCTCAAACACTACGACGAATTCACCGCCACCAGTTGGCAACCGCTCGCTGTCGGCTTTGTTGTCGCTTTTATTGTCGCCTATTTGGTGATGGCACTGTTTATTCAATTTCTTGAACGCTTCACCTTTCGAGCCTTTGGTTGGTATCGCATCGCCTTTGGACTACTCCTGCTCCTCTGGATTAACCACCCCGACATTGTCAAAGGCATCCTCACAAC
>JALUXN010000156.1 GCA_027018975.1 Mariprofundaceae bacterium
GCACCCCGTATTTGGCCGTGCCGATCTGCATCACCAAGTCGCAGCCGCCCTCCAGATGGTAGGAGGAGAGACCGCCCTCGCCGGTGTTCATCCAGCAGCCGGCGCGCGCCGCCCCTTTCGAGAGCGCCTGCACGGCCACTTTGGAGAGGGCGCCGTAACTCATGCCGGAGATATTGAACAGGCTCTGCGCCTCAAACGGATGGCGGCAGCTGGCACCGATCAAAAGCGGCTTGGGGGCGGCTGCATCGACATCGAGTGTCGGATAGGGGCAGTTGACGAAATAGAGGGTGCCGGCTGGCGAGAGATCGCGGGTGGAGCCAAAAGGGATGGTGTTCTCTTCACGCTTTGCCGCCCGATAGACCCACTCGCGCAGGGCGCGGTTGAACGGCATCTCCTCGCGATCCATGGCGAAGAAGTATTGGCGGAAAAAGGTGCCCAGATGCTCAAACAGCGAGCGGAAACGGCCAATCAGCGGATAGTTGCGCCGCACCGCATTCTTGGTCTGCATCAGATCGATGACAAACAGCACCACCGCCAGCAGCAGGAGCAGCACCAGTGCCACCACCACCATGGTGATCAATAGATGAAAACCGGATCGAATCCACTGCTCCACAACAACCTCCTGATTGAGCGTCGTGCTTGCTCAGTCAGGGGCGTGCGGCATTTCTTACAGTGGATGGTTAGGGCGTGTCGCGTTGCTGTTTGAGCCGACTCAAGCCGGCGGCGGTGAGAATACACCAGACGGCGAACAGTGCGCCGGGCAGGGCGGTTTCGGGGCTGAAGTGTTTGAGCGCCAGCGCCACGCCGAGCCCCGCGTTTTGCATGCCGATCTCCACGGCCAGCGTGATACGATAGGCGCGCTCAAAGCGGCAGAGGGTGGCGATCGTCCAGCCGGCCAGATAGCCGCCGGCATTGAGTATGATCACCAGTAGAATCACCATCCCCGGCGTCTGTGCGATCCGCGCATGATTGGCGGCGACGGCGTAGCTGCAGATCACGATGATGGCCAGTGCGGCGATGCCCGGTGCTATCATGGTGTAGAGGTGGGTGTAGCGCGGCAGCAGACGCCGGATTGTCATACCGAGCAGTAGCGGCAGGGCGACAGTGAGCAGAATGGTCTGCATCATCGGCCAGAACGGAATGCGCATCCAAGCGCCGCCGAGCTGCTGAACCAGCAGCGGGGTGAGTAGCGGCGAGAGCATGGTGGCGAGCATGGTCATGGCAACTGAGTAGGCCACCGCGCCGCCAAGCAGATAGGTGATGACATTGGATGCCATGGCGCCCGGTGCGCAGCCGACAATGATAAAGCCGAGCGCCAGCGCAGGGTCGGCGCCTTGCAGTGTCAGCAGTGTGGCGGCGGTGAATCCGAGCAGCGGCATGACTGTGAACTGGGTGGTGACACCGATGACGATGGTGGCAGGTCTGGCGAGTGCGGCCTGTGCCTCCGCCGGCTGCATGACCAGCCCGAGGGCAAACATGGTGGCTGCGAAGAGCCAAAGGAAGTTGTGCTGGAAGATCATGAATGGTGCCGGCATGAGATAGGCGAGCAGTGCGCCGGCAAGGGTGAGCGGCGCCATGAAGCGCGCGGGCAGTTGCCAGAGTGCGGCGATCATAGCAGTGCCACCAGCAGCAGGGCGGACTCGCTGTATTCGATGCCGGCGCCGAGTGTGTCACCGTTCATACCGCCGACACGCTGCTGCAGCATATGGCGCCAGAGCCAGAGGATCAGCAGCGCGGCGAGGGCGTAGCTGAAGGAGATGGCGATCCAGCTGGCCAAACAGAGGGCGATGCGCCAGCCATGGATGGTGGTGGTATCGATGGCACTGGCCAGCTGCGCGCCGCTGCCGCTCGGGTTGAGTGGCTGTAGCTGTTTCGCCCAGTCGAGTGCGCCGAGCCGCGCCCAGGCGGGGGCGAGCATCAGTGCCAGATAGCCGTTTGGCGCATGCAGCAGCTGCGTGGCAGCGACCCATTTGGTGAGCAGAATCAGGATCAATACGACAATGCCGAAGCTGCCGATATGGGGATCTTTGAACACCGCGTGCATGCGTGCCGGCTGGTGATGTGCTGCGCCCAGCGCATCGGCGAGATCGGCGGCACCATCGAGATGCAGCGCGCCGGTGATCGCCACCCATCCGATGACGATGAGCAAGCCAGCCAAGGTGTCGCTGATCGATGCGCCAAGCCAGCCGGCCAGGGCAAGCAGTGCGCCGATCAGCAGACCGACGGAGGGATACCAGATGGTTGCCGCCTGCATGTCGCGCTTGTCTATCTGCGCAAGGGTCGGTGTCGGCAGACGGGT
>JALUXN010000157.1 GCA_027018975.1 Mariprofundaceae bacterium
GTGCAGCACGCCGGCTATCTGCCGGTGCAGTAAGCGGATGCGCCTCCGTTGATGCTCAAACTGTGGATGCACGGATCGGCGTGGCTGTCGCTACTGGTGGCGGTGAGTGTGATCGGTTTTTTGGTCGCGCAGTCGTGGCCATTTTGGCAGCAGTATGGCTTTGCAGTGTTGTTGGACAGCGATTGGTACCCCTACGAAGCTCATTACGGCATGGCGGCAGCGCTGCTTGGCAGCTTCTGGGCGGCGCTGATTGCGCTGGCCATTGCGCTGCCAACGGGCTTGGCGGCGGCGGTGCTGGGCAGTGAGCTGCTCTCCGGTCGCTGGCGGGCGGTGATGCGGGTCGGCATGGAGCTGATGGCGGCGATACCGTCGGTGGTGTACGGGCTGTTGGGGCTGTGGCTGTTGTTGCCGTGGTTGCAGCACACATTGCATCTGCTCAGCGGCCACAATTTGCTGGCGGCAGGATTGTTGCTGTCGCTGATGGTGTTGCCGACGGTGATGGTGATGTCGCTGGATGCGCTGTTGGCGGTGCGTCCGGCACAGCGGGAGGCGGCGTTGTCGCTGGGGCTGAGTTGGCGGGCACGGTTGTGGCGACTGCTACTGCCGCAGGCGTGGCCGGGGGTTCGCTCTGGACTGCTGTTGGCGCTGGGGCGGGCGCTGGGTGAGACGATGGCGGTGATGCTGGTGGTCGGTTCGATGGATCGCATGCCACAACCCTTCTACAACCTACTGACGCCAGCGCAGACGCTGACCTCGCGGATTGGGCGCGAGATCGGCGAGGCAACGATCGGCTCGATCCATTTTGCCGCCCTGATGGGGTGCGGGTTGCTGCTGGCGCTGTTGACCATTGCCATCACGATTCCCGCTTATGGTCGCGCCCGTGCGTGATCGTTTGGCGAAGGCGTTGACGGTGCTACTGGCACTGCCGGCACTGCTGCTGCCGGCGCTCTGTCTGCTCTATATTTTGCGCAAAGGGGTGGTTGGATTCGATTCGGCGATGCTGCTGGGTCACCACGAGGCGGTGGCTTTTGATGCGGTAGCTTCGCTCTGGCCGCAGATCGGCGGATCGCTGCTGTTGATGCTTGGAGCATCGCTGCTGGCGATGCCGGTGGCGCTGGGCGGGGCGATCTACTACACCCTGGCGGCGAGCAGGCGGCAGCAGCGGTTGTTGTTGACGCTGATGCATCTGCTGATGGGGGTGCCGCCGATTGTGTATGGGCTCTGCGGGTTGATTGTGTTGGTGCATCTGCTGCATTGGGGCGTCAGTCTAGCGGCGGGGATGGTGATTCTGGCAGTGATTATGTTGCCGATGATGGTGATGAACCATATCAATGCGCTGGCGCGTATTTCAATCGACCGGAGCGAAGCGGCGCGGTCGTTGGGGTTGACGCAGGCGGCGGTGATTCGCCGTGTCTGGCTGCCACTGGCGTGGCCGGCACTGTTGACAGGGCTGCTGCTCGGCATGGCGCGGGCACTCTCGGAGACGGCGCCGATTCTCTTTACCGCGACAATTTTTTCGGGTGTGCAGTGGCCGGAATCGCTCTTCTCGCCGGTACCGACGCTGCAGACCCACCTCTTCTATCTGGCACAGGCAGGAGCGAGTGCGGCATCGGTGGATCAGGCGTGGGCGGCGGCTCTGGTGCTGGTGCTGTTGGTGGCGCTGTTCAGTATGGCGGCGTTGGTGCTGCGCAGGATGGGACGATGAACAAGATGAATATAAGCGCGATAACCGCGCACACGGCAGATCACGAGTACACTGTGGCAGCGGCGGAGCAGCCGGCGGCGTTGCATGTGGACGGCCTGCAGATGGCGATCGATGGTCAGCTGATTTTGCAGACGATCTCGTTTGCCTTGCCGGCGCGCGGTATGACGGTGTTGATCGGGCCGTCGGGGGCGGGCAAGAGTTCGCTGTTGCGCTGCCTGAATCTGCTCAACCGCGATTGGCAGGGTGATCTGCGGCTACATGGTTACGCGCTCAAGCAGTGGCCGGGCGGCGATGATGCGTTGCGCCGTGTGGTTGGGCTGATTGCGCAGAAACCGGCGCTTTTCCCCGGCTCAATTGTGCAGAATCTGCTCTTTGCGCTGGATCGACGCGCCCGAAAGCAGGTGGCCGCGGCGCGTATCGAATCCCTCCTGCGCACAGCCGCACTCTGGGATGAGGTGAAGATGCGGCTGGATGCGCCGGCAGCCCAGCTCTCACTCGGTCAGCAGCAGCGGCTCTGTCTGGCGCGGGCACTGGCTTTGCAGCCGAAGCTG
>JALUXN010000158.1 GCA_027018975.1 Mariprofundaceae bacterium
AAAATCGTCCAAAAATGGAAGCTACGCATCAGGGGCGCCAATAAAGGTAGGTATGGTTTCCCTGCAGACGCCAATGCTTGATCAGCTTGCCCAGTTTGGGGTCTTTCACTTCACTCAAAATATAGATCTGCTTTTCCTGGCCGTCGTACCAGCGAACAAATTGATCGCGTGGTGTGCGTACATCAATATAGGCGCCGATGCTGAGGCCTGTCGAGATATCATCAAGGGTGCGCAGTGGTTTGCCGTTGGTGATCTGCATGATGTCGTCGACGACGGCCACAATGTTTCGCTCCGGACGCCAGTCTTTGATATAGGGAAGAACAGCCAAGCTGTACGGTATTTTCATGATGATCACGATCAACATGGCTTTGGAAACGATAACTATTTTTTTCTTGTCGAGTTGCAGACTCAGGCCGGTCAGCAGCAGGGCGAGCGGCCCGTAAAAGGGAATCAGGTAGCGCGGGGTTCCTGTTGCCGATAACCAATAAGGCAACAGGCACAGCAGCAGGATTAGTAACAGGGTGAACAGAATGGGGTCGAGCGTATAACGCTGCTTGTCGCGCCAGTAAAACCAGATAAGCAACAGCGTGACAGGAAACGCTCTGGCCAGAAACAGGAGCGGGTATGTCAGCCAGTGCTTGATGTAGACGAGAAAACCGTAGCCGATGAAGTTGCGCAGCGCATCGCCAATGGCGACTCCGGTATTCGAGCCGCCGGCAAGAATGATGTTTTGGTATACCCACGGGAAGCAGAAGGCGGCCAGCACAGGAGCAATAAAAAGTGGTTTGACCAATAAACCCCAACGTCGATAGCGATAAATCAGCACCATGCCTGCCGATACATACATCAGGTAACAGCTGAAATTTTTGGTGAAAAAGGCCAGGCAAATGAGGATGGCGGAGCTTAGCAGCCAGAGTGGAGAGATATCTTCAATGGCGATCCAGAGGCTGGCGATGGCGGCAAAGATAAAAAAAGCAAAAGTGGCATCTGCGTAACCCAGCCAGCCGTACCAGAACGAAATCTCACCCATGGTCAAATAGATCAGAGCCGCACGCCACGGCAAGTCGGCGTGATCAGGGTAAAAGCGACGCGTCATCAGAAATACAATGGCGGCAGAGCCCAGCGATGCCGATACGCTGACAATTCGTGCGGCAATATGCAGGTGTTCCCAGCCTATGAGTTGCGCCACTGCAATGATCAACCAGTTATACAGCGGCGTCTTGGGCCAGTAGAGGCCGAAAATGGATTGGTGCCACCAGTCGCCGCTTGTGAATATTTCGTATGCGCCGAGCGTGTAATAGCTCTCTTCGGCGATATATTGCATCACCGGAAGTGGCAGCAACATCCCCAGTCCGGCCCACAGGACAAGCTGTTTTGATGAGATTTCAGGCAGCGTCATCAGAGCCCGTTTTTTTACTGCGCATGATCAAATAGGTGTATGGTACGCGGAGCAAATCGTATCTTGGCGTGCTGAGCACAGATGAAAAACAGCCGCCGGCCAGTCGGCGATAGCCTGCTTCGTCGCGCACATCCTGACCGCGATCGTGTGCAATGAGCCAACTGGCGACCGGGGATTGATCTGAGGTGAAGCAGGGATCAACCGTGATGACAACGCCATCCTTATTGAGCGCTTCGGCGGCAATATCAAAAAGTGTTTCCGCTTCAGGGGTGTCGAGATGATGTAGCAGGCCAAAGGCGAGCACGACATCAAACTTGCCCAGATCTTCCAGACGGGCGCTTTTCACCAGTTCTGCAAAAAATGTTCCCCGGTGGCCGAAGCGTTTTTTTGCCTGTGCGATATAGTGCCTGGATGCATCGAAGCCGACGTAATGGATGTCGTCCGGCAGAAACTCGAGTATTTCCGCCGTGCCGCAACCGATATCGAGGATTCGCAAGCCTTTCTGCTTTGGGAAATACTCCTCGACAAGTACTTTGCGCGCTCTGCGCACGCCCAGAAAATTCTGGGTGAAGTTGTATATTGACGGATGCGAAAGAATGCTACGGATGCCGGATGTGATTTGGGCCATGTCAGTGCTCCGCAGGCTTCGAAGCGTGCGTGATTTCAAAAATCATTGGCGTGGAGAGGCACGGCGGAATACTGCGAATGATCTGTTTAAAGGGTGAAAGCATCATCAGGCGAGCGATATGTGCAATCACACCCTGATGGCGCGCCTGAAACAGAGGATCACGTTCGATGCGGGCGAAGGCCTGATAGAGCAGTTCCGGTTTGAAGCTGCAGGT
>JALUXN010000159.1 GCA_027018975.1 Mariprofundaceae bacterium
GGTGAGTCCGGTGGATTCGTACTATAGCGTACCGGATCATATCTTCCGCGAATATGATATCCGTGGTCTGGCCGGACGCGATATTGATGAGGAATTTGCCTATCGCCTCGGTTTGAGTTTTGCCCGAATGTTGCCGGCTGGAGATGCGCCAGTCGCTGTCGGACGGGATGCTCGCCTCTCCGGGGAGCCACTGCAGAGCGCGCTGATGCGCGGCTTGATGGAGGCGGGGGTGGATCTGCTCGATCTTGGCATGATTCCTTCGCCGATCGCCTATTTTGCCGTGTTTCAGATGCAGCTGGCCGGCTGTGTTGTGGTGACAGCGAGTCACAATCCGGCAGCGTTTAACGGCTTCAAAATGATGGTCGGGCAGGCGAGCCTGTTCGGTGATGAGATTATGCAGCTTCAAGCGGCGATGCAGCAGCCGCCGCGTCGCGCCACGCGCTGCGGGCGGCGGGAAGCATTATCCGTGTTGACGGAGTATCAGCGTATCGTGACGGCGGATTGCAGACTCTCCCGGCCGTTGCGGGTGGTGATTGATGCCGGCAACGGCCCTGCCGGTGTGGTCGCCGCGCCACTCTATCGCGCCCTCGGCTGCGAGGTGACGGAGCTCTACTGTCAACCCGATGGCCGTTTCCCCAACCACCATCCCGATCCTACCGTAGCTGAAAATCTGCGAGATTTGGCTGCCGCAGTACGCGCACAGGGCGCTGATCTCGGACTGGCCTTTGATGGCGATGGTGATCGTCTCGGTGTGGTGGATGCAGATGGTGCGGTGATTGCGAGCGATCTGCTGTTGCTGCTCTTGGCCAGAGCTGTGCTGAAGCAACACCCGGGAGCCACCATTATTTCGGAGGTGAAGTCATCGCAACGTTTGTATGATGGCATCCGCCGCGCGGGCGGGCAGGCGATCATGTGGCGCACCGGTCATTCGCCGATGAAGGCGAAAATGCGCCAGAGTGGCGCGCTGCTGGCCGGAGAAATGAGCGGCCATATCTTTTTTGCCGATCGCTTCTACGGCGTGGATGACGCTGTGTATGCCGGTGCGCGCGTGATGCAGATGCTGGCCGATAGCGGTGCTACATTGGCCGAGATGCTTGCCGATCTTCCGGCCACTGCGATTACGCCGGAGATACGTATCGCCTGCCGCGATGATGTGAAATTTACGCTTGTCGAGGCGGCCATCCGCCATTTTCGCCAGCAGGGCTATGAGGTGATCGATATCGATGGCATGCGCATCCGTTTCGATGATGGCTGGGGCTTGCTGCGCGCCTCCAATACCCAGCCTGCGCTGGTGATGCGCTTTGAGGCATCAAGCGCAGCTAGCCTGCAAGCGGCGCGCAGTGTGATCGAGTCTTGGCTGTCGGCACAGGGAGTACAGCTCTTCAACGACGGGTGATGGATGGAATGATCGGCGTGTTTTCAACGCGCGCAGAGACGCCAAATCTAGCCAGCACCGCATCCACGATGTTTCAGCTGATTATCACTCAGCCGCATGGCTATCTTCCACGTAAGCCGGAATATTTTGCGTAGGCAGAGCCCATGTAAAATGCGATGTCTCCCGTTTTTTTGAATTTTTGGTATGGCGAACCATGATCGTCTTTGAGGTCGGGGCCGAGGCTGTAGATGATCAGGCCGTTGTCGAGCTGTTTGATCTGCAGCGGCTTGCCGGTGTATGGGTCGATTGGTGTTTGCGGGATATAGTCGGGTATCAGATCAGCCCAGCGTGTCGGGTTATCGCCGTGCGTATTCCGATACTGTGCAATCGAGAGCGCTGTATCGGCAAGTAACAATCGAGCTTGGGTTGTGATGATGTATTTGGTGGCTGCAGTGTAGTCTAATGTTGTGAAAGTATCAGACAGGATGCTTACCTCTCCTATGTTTTTTTCTATCAGGCGAGTCATATTGGCAAGGGCTGCATGAGGTGGTTGTTGGTACAGTATGCCTAATTGCTGCCAATAGTTTTCCATGAATGCTGCGTCGTAGGGTGCAAAGAATATGCGGTAAACGCTACCGATGAAAAATGAATTCAGGCTGGTGCTTGAGGCGGAGTTTCCGCCCATTTCGTTAGCAATGGTTGATTTTAGTAGTAGTCCCTCGGCCTTCACTGTCTGTTGAAAATGGTTGTAGATCAGGTTGCTATATTGGGCTGCAAAATGGGCTTGAATCTTTTTTGGCAGCGCATCGATGTGGTTCAGGAGATATTCTTGGGTCAAGCAGGCGGTTCGATGCGTTCGTG
>JALUXN010000160.1 GCA_027018975.1 Mariprofundaceae bacterium
ACTGCCGGCATCAAGTTCTAGGAGCTTGGCCGGATTGCAGGTCATCTTGGCCAGCAGTTCGGGCAGGGTGAGGATGCCGTCGCGCACCAGCTGTAGGGAGACCGGCAGCATCGTCTCCAATCCGACAATGCCGAAGGCGGCGCAGGAAAGGCCGCAGCGCTTGTCATCTTCGTGGTGGGGCGCGTGGTCGGTGGCGATCACATCGATCGTACCGTCGCGCAACCCTTCGATCACCGCCAACCGATCCGCCTCGGTACGCAGCGGCGGGCTCATTTTGGCATCGGCATTGAAGCCGAGCACCTCCGCTTCGGTCAGCGCAAAGTGGTGTGGTGCGGCTTCGGTGGTGACCTTCAACCCCTCCGCCTGCGCCGCGCGCACCATCGCCACCGCGCCCTGCGTGGAGATGTGGGCGACGTGGTAACGCGCATCGACGCGGCGGGTGAGCATGATGTCGCGGGCGATCATGCTGTCTTCACCTTCAGCCGGCATACCGGCGACCCCGAGTTGGGTGGAGATCCACCCCTCATTGATCGCGCCGCCAGCGGTGAGCTGCTTCTCCTCGGCGTGTTGGATCACCAGATAACCGAAGCTGCTGGCATATTCGAGCGCTTTGCGCATCACACCGGCGTGCCAGATCGGCATGCCGTCGTCGGAGAAGGCGACACAGCCGGCGCGCGCCAGTTCGCGCATTTCGGTGAGCTCTTTGCCGTCGAGATTTTTGCTCACTGCGCCGATCGGGTGGACGTGACAGAGGCCGACCTGTTTGGCGCGCTCGATGATCTGAATGGCCACGCCGGCATGATCGATATGGGGGCCGGTATTGGGCATGCAGCAGATGGAGGTGACACCGCCAGCCACCGCTGCGCGCGAGCCGGACTCGATATCCTCTTTCCACTCCTGCCCCGGTTCGCGCAGATGGACATGCATATCGATCAGCCCCGGGCAGACGATCTGGCCGCGCGCATCGATCGATTGCGCCGCCTCGCCCGCAAACTGCCCGATGCCGGCGATGCGACCATCATCGACCCAGAGATCGCAGACCCGATCGACACCGTTCGCCGGATCGATCACTCTGCCGTCGCGAATCACCAGGTCGATGCTCATGCCTCTGCCTCCGTTGCCGTTTCACTCACCGCTTCATCCTGACCGGCGCAGAGCGCGGTCAACACCGCCATGCGGATCGCCACACCATGCTCGACCTGCTGCAGAATATGGCTATGCACCGAGTCGGCGACATCGGTAGCGATCTCCACACCGCGATTCATCGGCCCCGGATGCAGCACCAGCGCCTCCGGCTTGGCCATGTTGAGCCGCTTGCGATTGAGCCCATACGCCTCGTGGTATTCGCGCACCGAGGGGAAGGCGCAGTTGTCGGTCAGCCGCTCGCTCTGGATGCGCAGCATATAGACCGCATCGGAGCCGGGCAGCGCATCGTCGAACTCGTGATAGATCTCGCAGCCATAGCGTTCGATCTCGGCCGGCAGCAGAGTTTTGGGGGCGACGATGCGCAGCGTGTAGCCGAGCTTCTGGGCGGCGATCAGGTGTGAGCGAGCGACGCGCGAATGGGTGATGTCTCCGACCAGTGTGATCACTTTGCCGCGCGGTGTGCCCCACGCCTGCTTGAGGGTGAGCAGATCGGTGAGGATCTGGGTTGGATGTTCGTGCGCGCCGTCGCCGGCATTGACGATGGCGGTGTTGTGCAAGTAGTCGGCGAGGAACTCACAGGTGCCGGCGATGGCGTGGCGGATCAC
Source organism: Mariprofundaceae bacterium (assembly GCA_027018975.1). Taxonomy (GTDB): domain Bacteria; phylum Pseudomonadota; class Zetaproteobacteria; order Mariprofundales; family Mariprofundaceae; genus Mariprofundus. Next base: position 1,752 of record JALUXN010000160.1, read on the forward strand.
CAGTACATGCGGCTGCATGGCGGCCAGTGTCATGCCGGTATCGAGCAGCGACTCCCCCTTTTTGGTGGCACTGGTCGCGGCGGAGATGTTGATCACATCGGCGGAGAGGCGCTTGCCGGCCAGCTCGAAGCTGGTGCGGGTGCGGGTGGAGTTCTCGAAAAAGAGGTTGATGATCGTCTTGCCGCGCAGGGTGGGCGCCTTTTTGATGGCGCGCCGGTTCACATCGATAAAGGAGTAGCCGAGATTGACCAGATAGTCGATCTGCGCTGCGCTCAGTTGCGCAATGCCGAAGAGATGCTGCATCGATTTCATGATTTCACCTGCCTCTGTGCCACCCGCCACGCCCCGTCGTGCATGAGCTCGACATGCATGCGCGGATCGGCACGGGTCGTCAATCCAACAGCATCGGCATGGATCGGCAGCTCGCGACCACCGCGATCGACCAGCACCGCAAGCCGAATCGCCGCCGGTCGGCCATAGTCGAAGAGCTCACCCATCGCGGCGCGGATGGTGCGGCCGGTGTAGAGCACGTCGTCGATCAGCCAGATCGTTTTGCCGTTGATATCGAAGGGTAGTTCGCTGGGGCGCACCTCGGGATTGGGGGCGATGGTGTCGAGATCGTCACGATAGAAGCTGATATCCAGATTGCCGCGCAGGATGTGATGCTGCTGCGCCAGTTCACGCTCGATACGATCGGCGACCACCGCACCGCCGCGATGGATGCCGATCAAGAGATCTCATCCCCCTCAGTTGCCTCCGCTTGAATCGCCGCACAGAGCTGCGCGATGGCGTGCTCCACCGCTGCGGTGTCGAAAAGGGTATCAGGCATGGCTTGCGCTCCGGCTGGGTTGCGTGGTCCGGGTAAATTCAGGATGCGTGGCGAGGAAATCTTCAAGGATCACGGCGGCGGCAGTCTGATCGAGCCGCTCTTTCACCTTTTTTTCGCTCAACCCCTGCGCGAAGAGGCGCTCTTTGGCAGTCCAGGTCGAGAGGCGCTCATCTTGAAATTGGATCGGCAGCTTGCAGCTCTTGCCCAGCTCTTCGGCCGCAGCGCGTGCATCGGCGGCCTGTACCCCTTCGCTGCCATCCATGTTTTTCGGCAGTCCGACGACGATGCCCTTGCAGCCGTACTCCTGAATCAGTTTGCCCAGCTGTTGTGGCCAGCCGCGATCGTTGCGGTGCAGGCAGGTGATGCCACGGCAGGAGAAGCCGAATCGATCGGCTACGGCCACACCGATCCGCTTCATGCCGACATCGAGGGCAATGAACGGGGGGGCGAAAATGGGCATGGAGTCAGTGGCGGGCATGGAATCAGTGGTTGAGCAGGATGCGGCTGTCATTAAAGCCGAGATTCTGCAGCGTTTGCGTACAAGCGTCCACCATCACACTCATGCCGGCCAGGCAGGCTACAGCGTGGTCGCCGTCCGGCGCATCGCGTTCGATGGCGTGCTGCACATAGCCGATCGGCCCCGTCCAGTTGTCGCTGCCCATCTCCAGTGTGATCGAGACATCGATATGGTGGGCAGCCAGATCGGCCAGCTCCTCGGTGAGCAGCTGATGCATCTCGGTCAAGAAACCGGCGTAGATGGCGACTTTGCCGTAATCCTCGCGGTGGGCGATGATATCAAGCCAGGTGCTGCGCAGCGGCGCGATGCCGGTGCCGACGCCGATCAGATAGACATCGTCGCCACGGAATGGGGTAAGGTCGAACCCTTTGCCCATCGGCCCCTCAACATCGAGCAGCGCGCCAATCTCAATATCACAGAGGTAGGCAGAGAGCGAGCCGGCGTTTTTGACAAAGAACTCGAAGCAGTCCGGTGTATTGGGGGCGGAGGCGATGGCGAAGTAGCCGGGCGCCGGCTCCGTCAGCCCCGGCAGGCCAAGGCGCACATACTGGCCGGGGGTGAATGAGACGAGCTGCCCCTCGACCGGTTCGAGGATAAGATGGATGACGGTGTCCTGACAATCGGCGGCGGTGAGGCGCAAATTCTCTTTCACCCGCATGCGATATGTAGAAGAGTGCTGCACTGAAGAGATATTCGCCTCCGATTCACGTTGGGATGAACTGTTACGCGACTGGTTTCGTTGGGTTTGAGTCGCGACTCAGCCACGTACTGGAACTGTTCAGATCGCCCATGGTTTGCTCGATAGCAAGGCGAACACGAGCAGTGTGCTGCTGCACACGAGCATGTTCAACGCCGCTAGCGGACAAACCATGGGATGAGATGAGTAGTTCCCCACGAGCAGGGGTGAATTGGATAGAAGGAGAGAAGAAGATGCAAGCATCAACATGCTTAGAGCTGCGCCTGCCGGCAACGGTGATCGAAGAAGAGCCCTTCGCACTGCTGGCCGCACAGCTCGATGCGCTGGGCAGTGCGGAGGAGATCGATGCCGACCTTGGCACGGGCGAACGCATCGCTTGGTTCGATCCAGAGGGTGATGCGGCAGCGCGGACGGCGGCGATCCACACGGCCTGCCGGTCAGCCGGTATTGAGGCGGATGCGATAACGCTGAACACCATCGCTCAACAGGATTGGGAGACCGCATGGCAGCGCGATTGGCATGGCATGGCGGTCGGCGAACGGCTCTGGGTGCGCCCCTCATTTTGTGACGCGCCCAGCGATGACCGCATCGATATTGTTCTCGACCCCGGCATGGCCTTTGGCACCGGCACCCATCCGACCACGCAGCTCTGCCTCTGCGCCATTGAGCGCTGCTGCAGCGCCGATTATCCACCCGCCACCCTGCTCGACATGGGCGCCGGCTCCGGTCTGCTGGCGATTGCGGCGCTGAAACTGGGCGTGCGCGAGTCGCTGGCGATCGATATGGAGGAGGATTCTGTCGCCGCCTGCCGCGCCAATGCGGCGATCAATGGGGTGCGACTGGATGTGGCGTTGGATGATACGCCGCCGACGGCGCAGTTCGATCTGGTGGTAGCCAATATCCTCGCCTCGCCGCTGGTCTGGATGGCCAAGGAGCTGGCCGCCACAGTGGCGGATCGATTGGTGCTTTCCGGCCTGCTGATCGAGCAGGTGGACGATGTCGCCGCTGCCTACTGCCCCGAAGGGTTGCGCGAGGTGCGGCGCGATGCGCAGCAGGAGTGGGCATCGGTGGAGTTTTGTCGTGATACTGACGCAAGCGACTGAACCGCGCCTGTTCATCGGCATGATGTCCGGCACCTCGGTGGATGGCATCGATGTCGCCATTGTGCGCTGCGACGATGATGGCATCGAACTCTGCCTCTTCGCCGAGCAGACGATGCCGGAGAAGGTGCGGCAGGCGATTTTCCGTTTGATGGAACCGGGTTTTGGCGAGATCGACAACCTCGGCGCGCTCGACTACGCGCTCGGCGAGCTCTACGCCGAGGCGGCACTGGCGGCGATTCGGGCGGCGGGTCTGTCACCCAACGACATCACCGCCATCGGTAACCACGGCCAAACCATCCGCCACCGCCCCGATTTTCGCTACCCATTTTCGCTGCAGATCGGCTCCGCCGCCGTCATTGCAGAGCGCACCGGCATCACCACCGTCTCCGATTTCCGCAGCCGCGACATCGCCTGTGGCGGCCAAGGCGCACCGCTGGTGCCGTTCGCCCACGCCCAGCTCTTCGCCGCAAATGATGCAAACACCGCCATCCTCAATCTCGGCGGCATTGCCAATATCACTTGGCTGGGGCGGGATGGAGCCATCACCGGCTTCGATTGCGGCCCCGGCAATCTATTGATGGATGGCCTGATGCAGCGCATCGATGGCAGCCGCTACGATCGCGACGGCACATTGGCGGCGGCAGGCCAAGTCTGCGAGCCACTGCTAGCAGCATTGATGCGCCACCCCTTTCTGCGGCAGGAGCCGCCAAAATCGGCCGGTCGCGAAACCTTCGGCGCAGCAGAGCTGGCACAGGTGGAGAGCTGGCCGGATCTATCCGATGCCGACCGCATGGCAACGCTCACCATGCTGACAGTCGAAGCCGTCGTCGCGAGCTGCCGCTTTCTGCCCGCCACGCCCGATCGCTGGCTCATCTGCGGCGGCGGCGCGCGCAACCATCACTTGATGCAGCAGTTGCAAAGGCGTCTGGCTCCTGCCGTAGTGGAGAGCACGCAAGTCGCCGGTATCGATCCGCAAGCCGTGGAGGCCGTCAGTTTCGCCCTGCTCGCCCGAGCTACCCTCGACGGCGTCGCCAACACCATCCCCTCCGTCACCGGCGCTAAGCGCCCCGTTTGCGGCGGCCAGATCACACCGAAACAACGGCAGGTATTAACTCATCGCAGCAAAACATCCCAATAGCGTCTGAGAACGTCATTCGTCAGTTCCCTTGTGTTGTACGCTCCGCATAGTAACGAGCGAAACTATGATCTACTCGAAAAAAATCCATCCATGCAGGCGAATCTGCTTTATGACGAAATCCAACGCTGTCGTAAAAGTAGCGTTTGTTTCTTAGCGCAGCTAGCTTACGCGACCAATTTCACTGTGAGGTAATCAGATATGGCTTTTGTTGTCACCCAGCTTTGTAAGGATTGTGTCGATACCGCATGCGTGGCGGTCTGCCCGGTGGACTGCTTCTATCAGCCCAAAGAGATCACCGACGAGACACCGAACATGCTCTACATCTCGCCGGAAGAGTGCATCGATTGCGCCGTCTGCGAACCGGAGTGCCCTTGGGAGGCGATCTATCCGGAGGAGGATGTGCCGGAGGTCTTCGAGAGTGATATTGCGCTCAACGAGAAGTGCGATGAAGAGCGCGTTGCTTTCGATTTGGCCGAAGTCAAAGACCACACCCCGCCGACTGCCGAAGAGGTGGCTGCCAACAAGGCGAAATACGGTCTGTAACGGCACTCTCAACACATCCAAAGCGCATGGTGACTCATGCGCTTTTTTTGTATCCTTCTGATGCATAAAGTCGAATCGTCACCGATGCACACGACACAACTCGATCTGCGCGGCATGAGCCGTGACAGTCTGCTCGCCTGCTGTGCAGCGGCAGGGGTCAAACCGGTGCACGCCGAACACCTGACCGCCGCTATTTTCCGCCGCGGCCATAGTGATATCGCCACAATCCCCGAAATCCCGCATCGCCTGCGCGACCATCTGCTCGCCCACACATTCATCCAGTCGCCCACCATCGCCGCCGATCAGCAATCGACTGACGGCACACGCAAACTGCTACTCAAAATGGGCGATGGCAAAGCGGTGGAGACAGTGCTGATTCCAGCCGAAGGACGCCTGACACAGTGTGTCTCCACGCAGGTGGGCTGCGCAATGGGTTGCCGCTTCTGCCTGACCGCTACGGCAGGGTTGAACCGCCACCTTACAGCCGGCGAGATGGTGGCCGAGGTGATGGTCGGACAGCAGATCAGCGACCATCGCGTGCGCAATCTGGTCTTGATGGGCATGGGCGAACCGCTACACAACTATGCGGCCGTGGCCGAGTTTGTGCGCATCGCCAGCGACCCGAAGGGGATGGCCTTCTCACCCAACCGCATCACCCTCTCCACCTCCGGCATCGTACCAAAAATCTACGCCATGGCCGAAGATCAGCTGCCCTGCAATCTGGCCGTCTCGCTCAACGCCACCAGCGATGCAGTGCGCGACCAGATCATGCCGATCAACCGCAAATATCCGCTGGCCGAACTGATGCGAGCGGTTCGCGACTACATCGCGGCGCGCGGCAATAAGCGGGTGTTGATCGAGTATGTACTGCTGGCCGGCGTCAACGACAGCCTCGACGATGCCAAGCGGCTGGCAGCACTGATGGATGGAGTCGGCTGCACCGTCAACCTACTCCCGTTCAACCCCTACCCCGGCTCCCGCTTCGCTCGCCCTGACGAGGCTGATGTCGAAGCTTTTCACACAATTCTGGCCGATCAGCGCATCGTCGTTGTCGTGCGTCGATCCCGTGGTCGCGATATCTCCGCAGCCTGCGGTCAACTGATCGAATAACCCCCTTTGCAGTTCATTCCCGAGGGTTGTATCGGGAATCCACGCAGCAATGGATCCCCGATAGAGGCACTCGGGGATAACGTGATCGTTTTATTACTAAAGGAATGCGAACATTTTTATGCGATTGCCCTGATTCACGGCTTGATGATGATTGACAACGGTGGTGACACGGTTACGTTTCCACCCCGATTGCGGAGTGGCGCATCAATCATGCGTCCTCCCTCTAAACATATCAATCATACGCCTGCGTTTCCACTGCATCACCACACGGAAAATCGCGCGCGTTCAACAGTTTCCACGTCTGTGGAACCAGGTGTCATCCGGGTCGGGCCCCGCACGGTGGATCTCTGTGAACCCCGTCAGGTCCGGAAGGAAGCAGCGGCAGCAGAGCTAAGCGCGTTGCGGATCTGTCCGGCTCGGATGACGCATCTCTTTTTCATCACCTTAATCACTCTTTTGGGCTCGGCAATTGCGCGCTGATCGCCTCCAAGAGACCGCTCTCGCCGTTGCCACCTTGCTGCAAGACCCATAGCGGCCGCCCATCCGGCCAGATGTGGCGGAGTTTGACGGCATCTTTGGCGGTGACGACAATATCGTGACGCTGATGCAGCAGGGGTGCCAGTTCGCCGGTCGTGAAGTTGTGGTGATCGGCGAAGCTGTGGCGGGCGGCGAGTTGGATGCCGAGGGCGGTCAAATCATCGAAAAAGCGGTGCGGACGGGCGATGGCGGTGAGCGCGATCATGGTGTCAGGCGGTCCGCTCGTACCTGTTCCGGTGACCTCGATCAGTCGGCCGCCGTCGCGCCACCAGTGCCACTCATGTTGCTGACTGAGCGGAGCACACTGTTGCAGCTGCGTTTTACGGCCGGTGCGCACAATCAGATCGGCGCGAGCGAGAGCGGCGAGCGGTTCACGCAGGGGGCCGGCGGGAATCAGGTGGCCGTTGCCCACGCCTTCGGCCGGAATCAGGACAATATCGCAGTAGCGCGCCAAGTGGCGGTACTGAAAACCGTCGTCGAGGATGATGACATCGCCCAACTCGGCGGCGAGTCGGCTGCCGGCGATGCGATCGCGGCCGGCGATGACCGGGCAGCCGGCGGCTTCGGCTAGCATTTTTGCTTCGTCACCGCTCTGGCTGACACTGCTCTCTGCACTGATGATGCGCGGCGTATCGCTGTTGCCACCATCGCCGCGACAGAGGATTACCGGTGCCCGCCCTTGCGCTTTGAGCGCTTCGGCGAGCCAGAGTACAAAAGGGGTTTTGCCGCTGCCGCCGACGGTGATATTGCCGACGGAGATCAGTGGCAGCGGCGGTGATTGCGGCGCAGCGGCGCGGCGCTGGAGTTGATGGCGGCTGATAGCGGCGTAGACCGGTTCGATCGCGCGCAGTAGCAGTGGCGGACTACTCTGTTGCCACCAGAGTGATTCGATCCGGTTGTGTAACTGGAACATCTCAGTGATCGCGCTCAGTGCGCGCATGTGGCTGCGGCAGCCACGGTGTGATGGCATCGAGGATGCGCGGTAGGACAGCGGCGCGCTCCTGCATGAAGCAGGCGGCGTGGGCGTGCAGTTGCTGCAGCCGCTCAGGGTGGCGGATCAGTTCGCTGACAGCGCGCTCCAGTTCGCCATTGTTGTGGCAAACAATCGCCGCTTCAGCGCGCTGCATCTGCTGCATGATGTCGCGGAAGTTCTGCACAAAGGGCCCCGTGAGTACGCCGCGCCCGCAGATCGCAGCCTCGAGCGGATTGTGGCCGCCCACCTTCTCACCGCCCTGCTCAAGGCTGCCGGCGATGATGACGATATCAGCGATGGTGTAGAGCCGGGTCAACACCCCCATCGCATCGATGAGTATCACCTCGGCATGCTGTTCGCCGGGGTGACCATCGCCCGCCGACCAGCGCGCTAGGCGCAGACCGCGTTCGCGGATCAGCTCGGCGACCCGCTCGAAGCGTTCGGGGTGGCGCGGTACGATGAGCGTGAGCAGCTCCGGGCAGAGCGCGTGCCACGCCGGCCACATATCGAGCAGCTGTCGATCTTCGCCCTCGTGGGTGCTGGCGATCAGCAGGATGGGGCGCTGGCTGCTGGCATCGAGCTGGCGACGCAGCGCAGCGGCATCCAGCTGTGGCGGCGTGAGGGCATATTTGAGATTGCCGACGGCGCGGATCTTTTGCACTGCCACCCCCATCGCCGCCAGCCGCTCGGCGTCGATGTCGCTCTGCGCAAGGAACAGCGCGACCGGCGCCAGCCAGCGTTGCCAGAGCCAGCGGCTGGCGCGATAGCGCGGAAATGAGCGGTCGGAGATACGGGTGTTGATGCCGATGACGGGGATCTGTTGGCGGTGGCAGGCGGCCAGCATACCCGGCCAGAATTCAGTCTCGGCGAGCAACAGCAACGCCGGTTGCAGGCGGCGGATCATGCGGTGCATGGCGAACGGCAGATCCCACGGCAGAAAGGCGAGCGTGATGCGCTCACCGAGCAAACGCCTGGCGTGGGCGAAGCCGGTGGCGGTGACAACGCTCAAATGCACGGCATGGCCGCGTGCTAGCAACGCTTCGATCAGTGGCGCAACCGAACCGACCTCGCCGACCGAACAGGCGTGCACCCAGATGGCACCGGGTGCTGGCGCCGGCAGGTCGAGGGTGAGGTGTTGACGCCATTTGACGGGGGTGGTGACACGCTGCTGCATCGCCGTATTGCAGCATGTTGGCCGCACAAGCGCTACGATTAAAGCGCTGAACAGTTCCAGCATGTAGCTGAATCGTTGCACGTTTTGCCACAGCGATCTCCTGCGGATCACTGAGTCAATAGCTGCAACAGTGGATTTTATTGGTGGTTTTGCTACATTCCGCTTTTTCGTCGGGAGGGAGATGTCGATGATTGAATCGTTGATGGTGTTGGCACTGGCCTTGGTGGTCGTCTATTTTGCTGCTGATATGTTCACCAATGCGCTGGAGCATATGGGTGAGCGGATTGGCGTCTCCGAAGGCGTAACCGGCTCACTCTTTGCCGCAGTGGGCACAGCCATGCCGGAGACCATTGTGCCGGTCGTGGCGATTCTGGCCGGTGGGGCTGCCGAGTCGGTCAACCGCGAAGTGGGCTTGGGTGCCATTATCGGCGCACCATTCATGCTCGCCACGTTGAGCATCGGCATGATGGCAACCGCCGCCGGCTTGAAGCGGGGTTGGCTGCAGCCGATGACACCGGAACCGAGCGGCTTGGAGCGTGATCTGCGCACCTTTATTTTCGCCTTTCTGGTAGTCATTGTTGCGGCACTGCTGCCTGACACGTGGTCGGAAGCGAAAATCATCTTCTCATCGCTACTGTTTGTAACCTACTTCTTCTATGTGCTCAAAACGATCAATGCCAGCAGGTCACTGGTCGATCAAGGGCATGCGACGGAGGCTGATGATCCGTTGACCTTGGCGCGTTTTTTGGGCGACGCCACGGCGGTTGTGATTCTGCAGCTGCTGATCGGTTTGCTGCTGCTGGTGGGCGGCGCGAAGCTGTTTGTCCACGGTGTGGAGGCGGCGAGTGAAATCCTGCAGGTATCGCCATTGATCGTCTCTCTCCTGATTGTGCCGGTGGCTACCGAGCTACCGGAGAAGATCAACTCCATTCTCTGGATTCGCAAAGGACGAGACACACTCGCCTTCGGCAATGTGACCGGGGCGATGGTGTTTCAGGGCACCATTATTCCCGGAATCGGCATGTTGTTGATGCCGTGGAATCTGCATGATAGCCACGCGGCACTGGCCGTGGTGTTGGCATTGGCGGGAAACCTGATGTTGCTGCTGCTATTCCGCAAGGAGATGATCAAACCGCTCTACCTCTCCGGCAATATGCTGCTGTATGCGATTTTTGTCGCTTATGTTGTGTTTGGCTGACGAAAATCATGCGGGCGCGCGGCCTGTTTCGTGCTAAGGTTTGCCCGTCATAACTCTATTTCAAAAAGGAACATGAACTATGATTGTTACTGTGCTTGCCATTGCGGCGATCCTCTATTTGGCACTGCAGATGGAGGACAAGCTCAACGTACCGTCGCCCGTGGGACTGATCGGGCTCTCGTTTATCTTTCATCACCTGATGGGCAACAGCTTTATGCTCTCGGGAGATGCCGAGCATTTCGCAGAATTGGTGCTGCTCCTGCTGCCGGTGCTGCTGATTGCCGATTCGCTCGAGCTGAAGGTGGAGGAGCTCAAAGAGCATGGCCTGAGCCTGTTTATGCTCGCCGGCGTGGCCGTGGCACTCTCTGTGGTAGTGGCTCTGCTGGTCGGCAACACACTCTTCGCTGCCTACCACCTCTCCACTGCCGCGATTATTGTGCTCTTCGCCATGGTACTGGCGACCGACCCGGTCTCGGTGGTGAGCATCTTTTCCAAATTCGAGCTGCCGCATCGGTTGAAGATTCTCTGTGAGGGCGAGAGCCTGTTTAATGATGCTACGGCGCTGATTGTATTTGTATTTATCGGCCTCTACGCGCTGGAGGGCGGGCAGATCACCACTGTCTATGTCACTGAAATTAGCCTGATTGTGGTGCTCGGTTCATCACTGCTGGGTGTGGCGGTCGGCTATCTTGGTTTGGTGGGAATGAAGAGTACAACCAACCGCATCGCCGAATTGCTGGTATTAATTATGACCGGCTACGGCGGTTTCGAGCTAGCCGAACACTTCTATACGCTGCTGAGCTTTGTCGGCGTGCATTCGCATACCCACCTCTCCGGCATTTTGACCTGTATTTTCGCCACAGTGACGGTACACCATGTGATGAGTCGTGCAATCGACGCGGATAATGAGCGGCTGGCCGAAGAGACCGATGATCTGCAGAAGGAGTCGGCCACTGCGGGGC
>JALUXN010000161.1 GCA_027018975.1 Mariprofundaceae bacterium
GTCACATAGAGCCCATCGTCACCACGCTGCAGATCCTCGGGGCTGACCAGAAACACCCGCCGCCCCGCCGCTTCCAGCAGCGCCGCATAGGCCTGTATCTCCGGATACATATATTGGTTGCCCACATCTTCATCCATAATGGCAATCACCGACCAGTCGGGGTGAAACATCGCCAGCAGCCGTTCAGGCAGCAGATCGTCCCCCTGATCCAAGCCCGGCTGCGGCATCCACGCCCCCTCGCCGACATAGAGGCCGCCGGCATTGTTGTTGATCTCGATCAATTTCGGCCCCTCCGATGTGAGATGAAAATCAAAGCCCATCAACATGCTCGGCCAGTCCGTTTCGCGCTTGGCCATGGCCGGCAGTTGCGCCGCCAGTGCGTCGAGATAGGCGCAATTCTCTTTCAGCGCGATCACCGCACGCGCAAACCGGAGCATCTGATCCAGATCGGTGCGGGCGATGGTGACAGGGGTACGAGTGGCAAGGGTGGTGGGGAGGGCGCGAAAATTCATCGGCGAACACTATCTCAGCCAGCCCGCCTCTGTCACAATGCGCGCATGACCCAGCCTGCCCAGACATCCCCCACCCCACAACTGCCCGCCATGACACTGGCCGACCTGCAAGCGCAAATGCAGCACTGGCAACAGCCTGCCTTCCGCGCCAAGCAGCTGCTCGATTGGTGCAACAAGGGTGTGCTCGATCCCTGTGAAATGGCCAATATCCCCGCCCCGCTGCGCCAGCTACTGCAGGAAAACCTCTGCTGCCAGCCGCTCAAACTGGTGCACCGCCAATGCTCCAGTGATGGCACGCGCAAATACCTCTTCGCCCTGCAGCGCGATCGGGTGGCTGGCAAAATGGTCGAGAGCGTCTTCATCCCCGAAGAGAAACGGGGCACGGTCTGCATCTCATCGCAGGTCGGCTGCGTGCTCGACTGCCCCTTCTGCCACACCGGCACACAGGGCTTCGAGGCCAACCTCACCGCCGGCGAGATCGTCGCGCAGGTATTGATGATCAAGCATGATCTGCGTCAAGAGCCGCTAGCGGACGAGCTGCACAGTGATGTGACCCACATCGTCTATATGGGCATGGGCGAGCCGATGGCCAACGAGGCGGCGGTACAGCAGAGCATCGAGATCCTGATGGACGAACAGCGACTCCACCTCTCGCGCCGCCGCATCACCGTCTCCTCATCGGGGCTGGTGCCGCAGATCACCCGCCTCGGCGCGGCGCAACCGGTCAATCTCGCCATCTCACTGCACAGTGCCGACGATGCCAAGCGCGATATCCTAGTGCCGATCAACAAAAAATATCCGCTCGCCGAACTGCGCCGCTGCCTCGATGCCTATCCGATCGGCAAGCAGCGCCACATCACACTGGAGTATGTGATGCTCGACGGCGTCAATGATCAGGCCGACGATCTGGCGACGCTGGTGCGCTTTGTGCAGCCGGAGCGGGAGCGGGTCAATCTGATTCAATTCAACCCTTATCCCGGCAGTCCTTACAGCGGCTCGTCAAAGCAACACATGAAGAGATTTGCACAACAGTTGATTTCTCAAGGCATTCGTGCCACCGTAAGGCGCTCGCGCGGCGACGATATTATGGCTGCCTGCGGACAGCTAAAGGCGGACGCCACAATCCCAAACCAAGGATAGACCATGACCCAACCAGAGCGCACAGGCATTATCGGCGGCAGCGGCCTCTATCAGATCGACGGCATCGACACCCTCGACGAACTCGATATCGACACCCCTTTCGGCAAACCCTCCGCGCCGCTAACGCTGGCCACCATCCACGGCCAGGAGGTGGTCTTCCTCCCCCGCCATGGCCGCGGCCACACCATTCCGCCACACCAGATCAACTACCGCGCCAACATCTACGCCATGAAGCTTGCCGGCGTCGATCGACTCATCTCCATCTCCGCCGTCGGCTCGCTGCGCGCTGACATTGCGCCGGGCGATTTTGTGCTGGTCGATCAGTTTGTCGATCGCACCCACAGCCGCGCCGGCACCTTTTTTGACGGCCCGGTGGTCGCCCACGTCTCGATGGCCGACCCGGTCTGCGCCACCCTCAAGGATCAGCTCGCCACCGCCTGCCAACAGGCCGGCATCACCACCCACAACGGCGGCAGCTATCTGGTCATGCAGGGGCCGCAATTCTCCAGCCGCGCCGAATCGAATCTCTACCGTAGCTGGGGCATGGATG
>JALUXN010000162.1 GCA_027018975.1 Mariprofundaceae bacterium
GCCGACAGCCGCACATAGCGCTGCATGGTTTCATGGACAAAATGGCGATCCCACTTTTTATCCTGCGGAATATTCGCCTGAATCAGCGCCACCCGGTGCGCCACCCCCTCGCCCGGCATCGGCGCAGGGGCGACAAAAAAGAGCAGCAGTGTGACCAACAGACCGGCGCGACCGACAAAACGGCCGGGCGTAAAGAGCACCAGCACCAGCGCCGCCGCACAGAGCGCCGGCAGCAGCGCCAATCCGTACACACCGAACCACGCTCCCCAGCCGACCGCCGGCGTATCGAGCAGCAGGTTGCCGAGCGCCGTCCACGGCAGACCGGTGAAGATATGACCACGCAACCACTCCTCCGCCACAGCGGCAGCGGGAAACACATAGATCACGCGATTGCTATCCTCGGAGAGTTTCCACGTTACCCACGACCAGAGCGCCGGCAGCATCCCCATCACCATGCCCACCAGCGCCACACAGAAGCCAGCCGCAAGCCACGAGAGGTGGCCGAAGGTGTGCAGCGTCGGCGCCAGCCACCAGCCGCCGAAGCCGAACCAGCCGAAACCGAAAGCAAAACCGACCCGCCACGGCAGACCGCGGCGAATCAGCCAGAGCCAGCCGGTCAGCGCCGGAATGGCCAGCCAGGCATGATCGTAGGGGGAGAAGGCAAAGGGCATCGCCGCACCGAGCAGCAGCGCCGCGAACGTATAGGCTGCATTGCGCACGCTATCGTACCCGATCGCTACTGCGGCAGCGGCCGAATCGCCACTTTGACAATGCGGCGCGGATCCGCCTCCAGAATCTGCACCTGCATGCCATCGATCTCCAACCGCTCGCCATGCTTGGGAATCCGCCCCAGATGCGCGGTCAGCCAGCCACCCACCGTATCGTAATCGCCCTCCGGCAGCGGCCGCGCCAGCGCCTCAGCCAGCTCCTCAATATGCATGCTCGCCTGCACCACAAAGCGGCCATCGTGCAGCGGGTGCAGCTCATCATCCTCCGGCTGCCCATCTTCACCGATCTCGCCGATAATCTCATGCACCAGATCGGGCAGCGTGATCAGCCCGGCTGTGCCGCCATATTCGTCGAGCACCAGTGCAATCTGGCAGGCGTGGGCGCGCATCTCCGGCAGCAGACCGGAGACCAGCTCCAGCTCCAGCACGCGCAGACAGGGGCGCAACAGCTGCTTGATCGGCGGCGTCTCACCGCGCCGGCGGGCGGCAATCACATCGCGCACATGCACAACACCGAGCACATGGTCGATATCGCCATCCATCACTGGCACACGGCTCACACCGCGCGCCAGCATCAGCTGCTCGATATCAGCCAGCTGATCATCGACCGACACGGCGTGAATCTTGGAGCGCGGCACCATCAGTTCGCGCACCCGCATCTCCTGAAATTCGATCATCTTTTCGAGCATATTGCGCTCGGCATCGGAGTGCAGCGCCTCGGCGCGCGCCAACACCGCCAACAGCTCCTGCCGATCACGGCCGGGGCGCAGGTGGGCGATCAGCGCCGTGCGCAACCGCTGCATCCAGCCCTGCATCAGCTGCATGCCGGCTGCTCTGTCATCAGATCGGGGTAGGGATTGTGCAGCCCCAGCTGGCGCATCGCCTGCTGCTCCAAACGCTGCATGGTCAGCGCCTCGCCATCGTCGATATGGTCATAGCCGAGCAGATGCAGGGTAGCGTGAACCACCAGATGCACCAGATGCGCCGCCGGTGTCAACGCCAAGCGCGCCGCCTCCTGCCACACAAAGGGATAAGCAAGGGCGATATCGCCGAGCGGCTCGCGCAGATCGATCGGCGGCTCCTGCATCGGGAAGGATAGCACATCGGTGACGCGATCCTTGCCGCGCCATTGGCTGTTCAACGCCTGCACCGCCTCGTCGCCAGCCAAGCGGATGCAGAGCGTGATGGCATCGGCAGTCGCCGCAACACCGGCCACGCGACACGCCGCCAGCACAGCGGCCCGAACCGCTTCGACATCAATCTCACTGTGCACCTGCGCCAAATCATCATCCATCAGCAGCTCAATCATGATCCGGCTGCCCCTCCCGATCTTCATAGGCGTTGACGATCTGCTCGACCAGCTGATGGCGTACCACATCGCGGCTGCTCAGGCGGCAGAGGGCGATATCGCCGACGCGGTCAAGCACCCGCAAGGCGTGCAGCAGGCCGCTC
>JALUXN010000163.1 GCA_027018975.1 Mariprofundaceae bacterium
CCCCCATCACCAAAAACATCACGAAAACAGCACTCAATATCACCCTTAATTTCATCATACACTCCTTTTTATAACCCTCATCTACTCTATATCGCACCACAACGCCCAACCCCGGTAGCATTGCAGGGCCAAATCATTCAAGATCAATCCCGCCCCAAATCAAACCTATTCGGAGTCAATCTGTCTGCGACGGGTTGCCAACGGCAATGGCGCCTTGCTACGCCTCAACCAGCCATGAAACTATGACTTACATCACAAAACCACAACCTCTTGAGTAACAAAATGGTGAGTCTACCATTTTGTTACTCAATCGTTGGATGTTCGCAACGCGACCTGAGTCGCTCTTCACTGCACACCAATCACCGAACGCAACAGATGGCGTGGCTTGCCATTCACATAGCCGATCGCATAGATGGCAATCGCGTGCTGATCGGATTGATCACTCTTCACCCCCCCCATGCGCAACCAGACACCGGAATTTTTATCGCACGCCAAAAAATCCGCTGGCGCTGTGCTGCTCGCTCCACAAGCAGCAATAGCCGGATCAACCTCAAAATCCATCGCCGCATTGCCCGTCGTCATCCAGATGATCGCCCCATTATTGGGAATCTCGCTCTTAGCAGCGCTCACTGGCGACACCAGCGACGGCGTCACCGCCCCCTGATTACTGATATCCAGACGAATATAACCGGGCAATTTCGTCCGCACATCGGCCAACACCGGCTGCGTAGGGTTGCTCTGCTGCCAATTCACACCCCGCTTTTTCAACGGCTGATTATCGAAATAGCGCAACTGGCCACCCGGATCGCTCAAATTCGCCTTGAGCTCACTCCAATCGCCCACCGATGACGCATTGGGCGGCGTGTTAGTCGGATCAAAGCCATCCAGCTCCGCATCGTTCGCCAGCGCCCAAGTAATGTAGTTCAAACCCGTCTCGGCGTAGTAATAACCCTCGGTGGAGTTTCTCGCCGTCGCGCTGGTCTGCGTCGCCGATTTACCGGTCATGAACATGCCGATCGACAGCAGGCTCAGCAGCCCCAGCATGACAATCGCAGTCACCAGCACAAAGCCACGCTCGCGCTTCACACGCACCATCGCCATATCAGTTCCTCTTCCACGCTTTGAAGGTCAAATCCAACGACTTCGTCTGCTTATCCCGCCCCACATATTGACTGGTCAGACTCACCGACCAGACACCACTAGGCGATTGTGATGCCGTCAACCCCGTCGCACTCATATCCCGAATCAACTCATCCGACTGCGTCTTGTTCGGCCGTTTCCAAAAAATATAGGGCGTCGGATGCGACGCATCTGTTTTGGCAACAATCTGAAACGAGCCGTTCTCCTTAGCCACTGGTTGACTGCAAGCCGCCGTATCCAGTGCCACAGCACTGTCCAACGGCTGATAGATGAGCATACTCTTTTTATCCCAGCAGATGGCACGGCTCTGACGCAGCTCCCCCTGCATAATCTGCGAAGCCAGATAGAGATCAGCCATCCGTTCGGTGCGTGAGGCAACGACCCGCGAACTGCCTCCGATCGCCTGAAACGTCAAACTCAAACCAACCAGAATCACCATGCCGATGGCCATGCTGATCATCATTTCGATCAGGGTGAAGCCCCGACTCGATCGCATCTTGGCGACATCCGCGTAGTTCATCTCTCGCCCACTCATGGCCAGCGCGACACGTGGGTCAAATAGACCTGATGCGCACCATGATGTGTCCAGTTCACCCCGACATAACGGGTCATTGGATTTTTACTGCTGCCCTTGTAAGTCATAAAGGTACCGCCGGTTGGCGGTGGCCCTTTCAGCGCACTCTCAATCACTGTAATGGTGAACGGAACCTTAGTGCCGAAGTTCGGGGTGCACGAAGCCATCGACTGCGGCTGCGGCGATTGCGGATTCCACGCTGCGCCAGCGTTACTGCAATAGCCACTCAACGCCGGCAGCTGGTCACTCTTCTGCCACTCCTCAATGATCTGCTCCGCCAGATGCACCGCCGTCAAACGCTCTCGCGACACCTGCCCCCCTGCCAGCGTGGAGAGGCTGAACTTACCGATCGCCAACACGCCCACCGTGACAACGCTCAGCGCCACCATAATCTCAATCAGTGAGAAGCCAGCACTGTCACGCCGCCCCATCATTGGCGATACGCCCGACCGATGATATTAACCTTCACCTTGCGACTACTCTGGCCAACAGTCAGTGTCACCGTCGTGTTGGTCGCTGTTCCCCGACTGGTGAAGGTGATATCACCCTTACTGCTCTTCACAGTGATGCGATTGGAAAACTGTGTCAGATCAACCTTCTCATTTTTACATGTCTTACAGTTGCCGGTGGTGTCTTTGTCAAAGGTATAAGCGCTATTTTGAAAAGCGATCTTCACACTTCGGTTCTCCGCCAGCGCCAGTACCCGCGCCTGTTTGAGATGGCTGTAGAGCGATTGAGCGGCGCTCTCCACCGCCTGACGCTCCCGCCAGCTGGCAAATGCCGGCACAGCCACCGCCGCGAGTATACCGACAATGGCGATCACCACGATGATCTCGACCAGCGTAAAACCGCCCTGTGCAGAGCGGCGCGGCGATTGGCTCGATAGCTGGCGCGGTGAAAAAATGGCTGCTTGCCTGCCATCATGGCTTTCGATTAAATTCGGGCGAATGCGCATCCTATCCGTTATCGCCAAAATCATTGTCTCCTTTACCCTGCTCGGCATCATGGGCGTGACCATAGGCTATCTCGCCTTCTCCAGCAACCTGCCCAATCTCACCGCCCTCTCAGACTACAACCCGCCACTGGTATCGCGCATTTACAACACGGATGGTGAACTGATCGCTGAATATGCCGACGAGCACCGCATCCTCACGCCGCTCAATGAGATTCCCGAACGGCTGAAAAATGCCTTCATCTCTGCAGAAGATCAGCAGTTTTATGAACATCCCGGCATCAATCCAGCTCGTATTTTATCCGCTGCACTGGCCAATCTGCGCGCCGGCCACACCGTGCAGGGCGGCTCCACCATCACCCAGCAGGTAGCCAAAAACTTCCTCCTCTCCTCCGAACGCTCCTACACCCGCAAGATTCGCGAAGCAATTCTCTCCTACCGCATCGAACAGAATTTCACCAAAGATGACATTCTCTATCTCTATCTGAATCAGATCTATCTCGGGCGCGGCGCCTACGGCGTCGCCTCGGCGGCTTGGCGCTATTTTCACAAATCGCTCGATGAACTGACACTGGCCGAGTGTGCCACACTGGCCGGCCTGCCCAAGGCGCCGGGGAAATATGCACCTCATCTGCGGCCAAAACTCGCCACACAGCGGCGCAATACGGTCTTAAGACTCATGCTGAGCAACCACAAAGCCAGCAAACAGGCTGTTGAGGCGGCCATGCGCGAACCGATGCACGTCACCCCGCTATTCCGCAACAAGCTCAAAGATGCCTACGCCGATCTCGTATTGCATCAGCTGGCGGATCAATTCGGCGCGAACACCCTGCGCAGACAGGGGATGTCCGTCATCGTCCCTTATAATGAAGCCGCCGAGAACGCCGCTATCCATGCCGTGCGCCACAACGTGCTCGAGGTGGAGCATCGCCAGTACTACCGCTACCCCACCCATCATCCGCGCAACAGGTGGCCAGCGCTGATCGATCAATGGAAACAGAGCGCGCCTGAGCCCACCCTCGATCAGCTCACCCCCGCACTGGTCACTCGCGTCTATCGCAATGGGGATCTCAGTGTCACCAACGGCCGCCACACCTGGCGCCTGAAAAAACCGAAGTGGCACTGGAAACCACTCTCGCTCTACAAGAAAGATGGTGTTAGCGAGGCAGAACTGCGCACGCTGCGTCACCGCCCCCGCCGCTGGATTGCCGGTGATGAGATTCGACTACAGGGCACCGCCAAGGGTGGCGTGCGCATGGCGCAGGATCCATCGATCGAATCGGCGCTCTATGCCATCGATCTACAGCGCGGCACCGTGCTGGCGCGTGTCGGTGGCTATCACTATCAAGCCAGCGGCTTCGATCGCGTCGCCAAGGCCAAGCGCCAACCCGGCAGTGCCTTCAAACCGCTGCTCTACACCAGCGCACTGGCCAGCGGCATGACCCCCGCCTCGATCATCATGGATACACCCGTCGTCTTCGACAACAAATGGAGCGACAGCTACTGGCGTCCGGAGAATTACAAAAACAAATTCGCCGGTCCCGTCACACTGCGCAACGCACTGGAGCACTCGCGCAACCTCTCGGCAATCAAGGTGCTGCAGCATGTCGGCATCAACCACTTCCTGCATGATCTGGAAAAATTCCCGCTGCACCGCAGCTTCCCCGCCCAACTGGCGCTGGCGCTCGGCGCAACCGAAGTCACCCCTGAAGCGCTCACCGAATCCTACGCCGTACTGGCCGATCACGGCCGCCGCTGGAAACCGGTCGCCATCCAGCAGGTGCAGGATCGCACCGGCAAAACCCTCTTCCGCTCCGTTGCCGGCAACCGCTGCCAGACCTGCCATGCCGATCCAGTCATGGCGGTCAATGATGCCATGACACCTGCCGAGCAGGTGGTGGATCCGGTCGATGCATTCCTCATCACCAATATCATGAAGGGTGTCATCGAACGCGGCACCGGCCGCCGCGCCCGTGCGCTGGGGCGCCCGGCAGCCGGCAAGACGGGCACCACCAATAAACAGGTCGATGCCTGGTTCATCGGCTTCACCCCGCAGGTACTCACCGGAGTCTGGACAGGGCGCGACAACCCCAGCCCCATGGGTCGTCACGAAACCGGCTCTCACGCCGCCCTCCCTGCCTGGCTAGAGGCGATGAAAGCGTTCCACAAAGGGCGCCCCATCGTCCCGTTTAAAGCGCCAAAAGGGATCGAGTGGGCACTGATCGACATGAAAACCGGCCTGCTCCCGGGCCCCAGCACCGAACAGACCCTGCTGGAGGCATTCCGCGAAAACAGTGTGCCCACAAAAACCACACCGGCACCCGACAGCGCCACCCCCAAGTCGGACAACGACTTCTTCAACAGCGGCCTATGAGCGCCACCATCCCCACCCTCGACTCCGCCTGTGAGGCGGCGCTACGCAACCATGCTGTCGTGGGCGATACCCGCTGGGCGGCGATCGAAGCCAGCGGCGCTGATCTCCGCGACTATCTACAGGGGCAGATCACGCAGAATATCCGGCGCCTATCCGACGATCAGGCGATCCACTGCGCCATCCTCACCCCGCAGGGCAAAGCGGTCAGCGAGCTCTACATCGTGCAGCGCACTGCCGAACAACTGCTCATCCTCACCCCGGGCCACCTGCTGCAAGCCACCCTGCAGCGACTGCAACAGTTCCTGCTACGGGCAGCAGTGCGTTTTACAGCGCTGACTGACTACGCCGTCTACACCCTGCAGGGTGCAGCAGCAGCGCAACAGCTGCCCAGCAATATTCATATGCCGTCGCACAGCGGCTGGCTGACCACCGGCACAGACCCGAGCGGCCAGATCACTGCTTTGCGCATGGGCAGAGAACCCCAACAGTTCTGGCTCATCGCACCGCCAGCGCAGTTGCAAACCATCACTGCTGCATGTCACACGCTGAATGAGGAGAGCGTCACCGCCCTGCGTATTCTGCACGGCCTGCCGGAGTTCGGGCAGGAGTGGGACAGCACCATCCATCCGCTCAATGCCAATCTGATAGAAACTGACGGGGTCGATTTCGACAAAGGGTGTTACGTGGGTCAGGAGGTGACCAGCCGCATGCATTGGCGCGGCGGCATTAAAAAACGGCTCTACCGTGTAGCATTTGATCAGCCGCCCGAACAAGCTCCCTGCCCCATCCACACATCCGCGCCGATCGGTGTACTTCAATCAGCCGCCTGCGACAGTCAGGGTTGCTGCTTCGGTATCGCCCTGCTGCCCATTGAGAGTGTCGAGCAGCAAACGCGCTTCACCCTCCCGCAGGGCGGCTCACTACGGGTGCTCACCCCATGCCGCGCCCCATGTTACGAACCAACCGAGCCTACACCTCAGCCACAATCTTAAAGCGGCCATGCTTTTTCAGCCGCGCCAGCGTCAGCGTGTTACCCCATACCGCGCCGGAATCCAGCCCCAGCACATGCGGCTGATCGGTCACCAACCCCTTCGCCGCCCAGTGACCGAAGAGCAGATGCGTCTGCTTGCACCAGCGCAGATGGCGGTGTGCATACCACGCTTTTTCACGATAGGAGCGGCTGGCACCACTACGCACACGCCAATTAAAGCGACCATCGCTGGTGCAGTAGCGGGTACGCGTCAGCACAGCCACCGTAAAGAGTCGCCGCGCCATTTTCTCTGATTTACGCGGCTGTTTAACAGGAAACTTCGCCCCGTGCAGTTGGCGGCAGAAGCGTTTCCAGTGCTTGCCGCACAGCTCTTTCTCCACCGCATGCGCCCGCTCGAGCGTCTTCTTCAAGCTCCATTTCGGATGCATGCCGGCGTGCACCATTGTCCAGCCCAATCGCTGATCGCGGTACACCAGCGGCTGAACGCGCAGCCAATCAATCAGCTCCTGACAGTCCGGCGCCGCCAACACCGCCTCCAGCGTATCGCGACGATAGGCCGGACAGCCCGCCGCGCGCTCCAGCAGATGCAGATCGTGATTGCCCAGCACACAGACACAGGCATCGCCCAGCGATTTGAGAAAGCGCAGCGTTTTCAGTGAATCCGGGCCGCGATTGACCAGATCCCCCACGCACCAGAGTGTGTCTTTTTTGGCATTGAATTTAACCTTTTTCAGCAGCTTCCGCAGCTGCTTGTAACAGCCCTGAATGTCGCCAACCGCATAGACTGCCACGCTTACCCTCGTCTACGCCGCGCCGCTGTTCATCGCCGCCAGCAGGTCGGGCAGCAGCGCCCGAAACTCCGCTGTCATCAACACAAAATCGGCATCAAAGCGGCTCGCCTCATCGTCGCCACTCTCGCCCGCCTCCTCGACAATCGCCGAATCAAAACGGAGCCGTTTCAGTGACAGATCCTCCTGCAGCACAAACGAGATGCGGTCGCGCCAGTTGATCGCCATCTTCTTCACCCGCCGCCCCTGCTCGACATGCGCACGCACCTCTGCCGAGGAGAGGTCGATATACTTGCAGCGCACCACCCCTTCGCCGCCCTCGCCCGCCTGCAGCTCGCACTCATCCTCCAACGCGAACCCCTCCGGGCAGCTCAAGTCGTTGAGCAGCCAGCGTGTCATCACCGACTCCGGCGATGCATCAGTAGTCGGCAAGACCACATTGAGCGTGCCAAGTGATTTATTGAGCAGCTCAATCACCGCCTCCGCCTTGTTGACGCTCGCCGCATCGACAATCAACCAGCCATCAGCCGGCAGAATCGCCGCATAGGTGACATTCGCCCGCACCAGCGCACGCGGCAACAGCTCCTGCAGCACCCGCTCCTTGATATCGCGCTTCTCCTTGCGGCCAGCAATGCGCCCCGTCTCCTGCTCGATCTTGAACGCCTCATCGGCAACCATCTCATTAACCAGTGAAGCCGGCAGCACCTTCTCCTCCCGCCGCAGGCAGATCATCATCGCCCCTTCAGCCTCATGCACCAGCAGATGACCGTTGCGCCCCAACGGCTTCTCCCACCCCTGACAAGCCATCTCCATCTGCCCGCAATCGCGCGCCCGATGACGCGCCAGCTGCTCATGCAACTGCTGCGAAGTGAGCTTAAAGTCATCCTCGAATTTGTAAAAATGAATATTTTTGAACCACATATAAAACACTCCAATACAGCAAAGGCGCTGCCGCAGGCACCATATTTGCGGCGTCATCATAGGGTCAGCGCCCCAAAAGTCATCCCCGAACAGCACACCACACAAAGCAAACGAGCTCGATGTTTCGCATGCCTCAGAAACCTCCACGCCATTCGCGCACAAGGGAGATGTGCTGTTTGATGCTGGATCGTGTGTTGGGGTGGAACCACAGAGAACAGAGAGTTACACAGAGTAAAATCTCAATATGCCCTGCGCAATCGGACTTGCCAGGCGCAGCAATTCCACAAGAGTACAGCCATGCCTCGATTACTGTTTCTGCTCTGCTCCCTGCTGCTGGCCGCCTGTTCGCAGCAGGCTGACCTGCACGAGACGCGTTTTATGATGGGTACCTTAGTGCGCTTCACCATCGCCGACAGCGACCATGCGCAAGCAGAAGCCGCCGTAAAGGCCGCTGCCGATGAGATGCAGCGCATCGACGACCTCTTCACCATCTACGGCCACCATCCCAACCCGGTCAAAGCATTCAACGCCCTGCCGCCCGGCCACGGCATGCTGCTCCCCGATGAAATCGTGCAAGTGCTGAAACTCTCCCTGCGCGTCCAGCAACAGAGTGGCGGCGCATTCAACCCTTTCCTCGGCGGCATCAATCAGCTCTGGGGCTTCTCCGACGACCATGCGCCCAGCACCCCGCCAGCCGCAGCAGCCATTGCCGCCGCCCTGCCGCCGGCGCACTGCATCCATCGCCAAGGCAAGCAGTGGTTCCGCGATGATGCGCGCTGCCTGCTCGATTTCGGTGCCATCGCCAAAGGCTATGCCGTCGATCGCGGTATCGCGCTGCTCCAGCAGCATGGCATTCGCCACGCGCTGATCGATGCCGGTGGCGATATCCGCATCATCGGCAGTCACCACGGCAAGCCTTGGCGCATCGGCATACGCCACCCGCGCCACAAGGGCGAAGTGCTGCAGGCACTCAATCTCTCCGGCGACGTAAGCATTGTCACATCGGGTGATTACGAACGTTTTTTTGTCACCAACGGCGTGCGCTACCACCATATCATTGATCCGAAAAACGGCTGGCCAGCGCGCGGCGTACAGAGTGTCTCGATCATCGCGCCCTCGACCATGCTCGCCGACGCATGGAGCACAGCGCTGTTTGTCATCGGCGCGCAGGGCATCGACCACTATCCGCAGTGGCGACATCGGCTGCTGCTGGTCGATCAGCAGGGGATCCGCCATGGCGATATCACACCCGCTGCCGGCAGCAAACAGCTGTGAAAGCGATCGCCCTGATGGGGGCAACCGGTAGCGGCAAATCAGCACTGGCCATGCGCTGGGCACAGCAGGATGGCAGCTGCATCATCTGCTGCGACTCCATGCAACTCTACCAAGGGCTCGATATCGGCACCGCCAAACCGAGCCGCGAAGAGCGGGCGCAGGTCGTCCACCATCTGGTCGATTGCTGCCAACTGCCCGACCACTACTCCGCCGCCCGCTGGGCAGAGGAAGCACGGCAGGTGATCCGCCGCGCCAATGCCGAAGGAATCACACCGCTCATTGTCGGCGGCACCGGTCTCTACCTGAAGGCGCTGACGGTCGGCTTTGCCGATATTCCGGCGGAGCAGCCAGCGGTGCGTGCCGAGCTGGAGAAGCTGTTACAGCAGCAGGGCGCACCGGCGCTCTATGCACGCCTGCAAGCGTGCGACCCTGCCACAGCCGCGCAGCTGCACGCCGGCGACCGGCAACGGGTGATGCGGGCGCTCTCTGTCTATGAGAGCAGCGGCGTGCCATTGAGCATCTGGCAGCGCCGCGCAAGCGATATTCCGCCCATCGACTGCCCGGTGCTGGTGCTGGAGAAACCGCGCGACCAACTGCGCCAAGACCTTGCCACGCGTTTCCACGCCATGCTCGATGCAGGTTGGCTCGATGAGGTGGCGTGGCTGATCGACCAATCGCTGTCGGAGAGCCATCCGGCCATGCGCGCGGTGGGCTATCGCCAACTACGCGAAGCGTTGCAGGGAGAGTGCAGCATGACGCAGGCGATCGACGCAGGCATCACCGCCACCCGCCGCTACGCCAAACGACAAGTCACCTGGTTCAACCACCAGACCCCCGACGCACTGCACGGCGACGCCGCCACACTGGAGGCGGCTTACCACAAACTGCGCGCTGCGATGCACCACAACCAACCATCAAAGGAGCGACATCTTGCGTGAACAATGGGAAACCGACGAGGGAGATGACATAGCTATCAGCGTGCATCCGGAGCTGGCCGTTGCGCGGCTGAGTGATTACGCGTGGCAATCGCGTGCCGAAGAGTTTGACCGACTGGTCGAGGCAAGCAGTTGTACGCTGGCGGCTTCCCTGCGCTACGCGGTCCGGCGCGCCAATGCAGCGACACTGCTTGGCGATGGGCAGGTCGATCAGATCCGCGTACAAGCGGCCGCACTGGATGCGGCGGTGGTGTTTGTCGATCACCCGCTCTCGCCGGTGCAGCAGCGCAATCTGGAGGAGGCGTGGAGCACCAAAGTGGTCGATCGTACCGGCCTGATTCTGGAGATTTTCGCCGCCCGCGCCCGCACCCGCGAAGGTGTACTGCAGGTGGAGCTGGCCAGCCTCAACTATCAGCTGGGGCGACTGGTACGCAGCTGGACACATCTGGAGCGGCAACGCGGCGGATTCGGTTTCATGGGCGGCCCCGGCGAACGACAAATCGAACTGGATCGACGCATGATCAAAGGCAAAATCAAATCGCTGGAGCGCGATCTCGAGAAGGTCAAACAGATGCGCGCCACGCAACGCGCCGGCCGGCGCAAAAAAGAGATCCCGACAGTGGCGCTGGTCGGCTACACCAATGCCGGCAAATCGACCCTCTTCAACCGCCTCACGCAGGCCACGGTCTATGTCGCCGATCAGCTCTTCGCCACCCTCGACCCCACCCTGCGCCAACTGGAGATCGGCGACCATCTGCGCCTCACCCTCTCCGACACCGTCGGGTTCGTGCAGGAGCTACCGCACGAGCTGGTGGATGCGTTCCGTGCGACGCTGGAGGAGGTCATCGAGGCCGATCTGATCCTACATGTCAAAGATGCCTCCGACCCGATGCTGAGCGAACAATCCCAAGTGGTGCACGACACCCTCGCGCAGCTGGGGTTGGTGGGCGACTTTTCACCGCCGATTGTCGAAGTGATGAACAAAAAAGACCGGGTTCCCACCCTGAAGAGCTACCGCGCAGAGAGCATCGCCGGCAGCCGCATCGCCCTCTCCGCCGCCACCGGCGAAGGGGTGGATGAACTGCTGACGCTACTCACCGACTGGCTCAGCGAAACCATGCAGCAACTCACCCTCACACTGGAGATCAGCGACGGCAAAACCCTCGCCTTCTGCTATCAACACGGCAGCGTCACCCAACGCAGCGCCGATGAACACGGACTGCATCTGGAAGTACGCATGCCCCCCACCGCCGCCGCCCGCCTGAGCAAACACAACGGCTTCGACGTCCTCACCTGATCACCATCGCAGATCGCCGAGTATTCGCCAATCCGGCAGAGATGATGGTAAACTCGCGGCTCGGCTGCATCCATTCCAAATGACCAACCAACCGAACACCCGCAGCTAGAGGGGGACGCCATGCCAAACAAAATAGACGACGTGGATATTCGCTGGATCCAACGCTTTGACAATTATTGCCGGGCATTGGCGCAGCTGACCAAGTTTATCGACAAGGGTGCGCTGAATGAGCTGGAGGAGCAGGGGTTGATCCAGTCATTTGAATATACGCATGAACTGGCATGGAAAACACTCAAAGATTTTCTGGAATCCAGAGGTGTGACAGATATTTACGGCTCTAAAGACGCTTCGCGTCAGGCATTCCAGTTGGGGCTGTTGGGAGATCGCGAGTCTGACGGCATGATCTGGTTGGATATGATCGAAAAACGCAATTTAACATCACATACCTACAACGAATCGACAGCGCGTGATATCGTCACCGCTATCCGGCAGGACTACTTCAGCGCATTTGTCGCTTTGCAGGAGCGGCTACAGACGTTGGTGGCCCATGAACATCACTGATACAGGCTTGGGAGACGAGGTAGTCCGTCTGATTCAGTCGCTGTTTCGGACGCATCCGGAAATCGAAGCGGCATGGCTCTACGGCTCTCGCGCCAAAGGCAATTTCAAGACCGGCTCCGACATCGATCTGTGCATGACCGGCGAGCAGCTCAATCACCGGCTGCTGGCAACCATCAACCGGGAACTCGATGAACTGCCGATCCCCTACACCATCGACCTATCCATACGCAGCCAGATCAGCAACCCCAACCTGCTCGCACACATCGACCGCGTCGGCAAACTATTTTATCGCCGCGATCTCCGATAAACAGGGCGACATACTCTCCCCGTTACTGCCACAGGCAGACTCACCATGTCGTTACTCAAGCGTGTACTGCGGCCAGCTGCCGCTGATGATGTATCGTTTCCCGCTACCCTGCTGAATCACCTCGCCATGAAAACGGTTATCACGATCCAGCCGTAATCCGCCCTGATATTGTATTTTTGACTGCTGCAAGCGCAGCGGATGGATAGTGATGGTATGG
>JALUXN010000164.1 GCA_027018975.1 Mariprofundaceae bacterium
CAGCGCCGCCTGTCTCAGACAGAACCTTGGTAATTGCTGCAGTCAACGTGGTCTTGCCGTGGTCAACGTGACCAATGGTACCAATATTGACGTGCGGTTTGGTGCGTTCAAATTTTTCCTTTGCCATTTCACATCTCCATTTAATATTTCATACTCAACGACAAGCCCTGCATGCAATCCTTACAAACAGCTCTTATCAAACGCTGGAGCCTAGGGCGGGAATTGAACCCGCGACCTCATCCTTACCAAGGATGTGCTCTACCCCTGAGCTACCTAGGCCTATTCCTCCATCCGTCTGCGTACAGATAGATGGAGCGGGTGGCGGGAATCGAACCCGCGTCATCAGCTTGGAAGGCTGAGGTGCTACCATTGTACCACACCCGCAATCCGAAGAAGCTCAGGGAACTTCTTCCGTAACTGGTGGAGAGGGCTGGATTCGAACCAACGTAGGCTGAGCCAGCAGATTTACAGTCTGCCCCCTTTAGCCACTCGGGAACCTCTCCGTTACACCGCTCCGGCCGCTTACGCCACCGAAAACGTTTACTCTATTCGGACACCCTCCCGACCGGCAGAGACACCATACAACAGAGCAAAGATGGAGCCGGCAACAGGATTCGAACCCGTGGCCTGCTGATTACAAATCAGCTGCTCTACCAACTGAGCTATGCCGGCAAGGGTGGCGCATCATACCGAGCAAGCCAACGAACTCAAGCACCAATTTTCCACTGGGCAGAAAAAGCGCCTGCAGCCAATATACCATGCCGATGCACAAGCGCATAAAGCAACCTTAAATCAATAGGTTATATCCTTACCAAAACAGTCAGACAATGATCAGCAGAGAGAGAGAAAATATGAAGGAGGGCTGAAAATAGAAAGCAGAAGATCAAGCAAACACCGGAACGGAACTGGAGCGGATAAGGGGAGTCGAACCCCTGTCATCAGCTTGGGAAGCTGAGGTAATACCGTTATACGATATCCGCTTTTTTGCCGATGGCGCATGCTTGAACGATTTATACGCTTCGTCAATTGTTGATGATTGCCGCAAAGGGCATTAACGTGACCGCCACCCGCTCCCCGGAGCGATTTCGGAGGATGTTATGACAACACTCATGCAGTCGGAGCTGACCAGCCTGCCACTGCTGCACCGCGGCAAGGTGCGCGACATGTACGACGTCGATGATCGTCACCTACTTATTGTGACTACGGATCGCATTTCAGCATTTGATGTCATCCTACCGACGCCGATTCCGGGCAAGGGTGCCGTGCTCAATGCCGTCAGTAACTTCTGGATGCACCGCTTGGCACACATCATCCCCAACCATCTGGCCGTGCTCAATGCCCGCGATGTCATTCCCGATCGCGCAGAGCTGGAGCAGGTGCACGCGCATGCCATCGTCGTCAAAAAGCTTAAGCCACTGCCGGTGGAGGCGATTGTGCGCGGTTATTTGATTGGTTCCGGCTGGAAGGACTATCAAGCCCACGGGACGGTGTGCGGCATTGCGCTGCCGGATGGCTTGCAGCTGGCCGATCGCCTGCCGACGCCTATCTTCACTCCCTCGACCAAAGCCGCAGTCGGCGATCATGATGAGAATGTCAGTTTTGATCAGCTCTGCGACATCATTGGCGTTGAGCTGGCCACACAGATACGCGACATCTCTCTGCGTCTCTATTCAGAGGCCGCGGCGTTCGCGCGGACAAAAGGGATCATCATTGCCGACACCAAGTTTGAATTTGGTCTCGATGCGAACGGAAAGTTACACCTGATTGATGAGGTGCTCACCCCCGACTCATCACGCTTTTGGGACTGCGCCGCCTATCAACCGGGCATCAGCCCACCCAGTTTCGACAAACAGATCGTGCGCGACTGGCTGGAATCCATCCATTGGGACAAAACACCACCCGCACCCCAGCTACCCACTGAAATCAGCCAAAAAACAGCAGCGCAATATCGCCGTGCATTGGAAATGCTGACCCACTGATGCTGCTGGCCATCGCTGCGCTCATCGTCGGCATTGCCCTGCTGCTCTGGTCAGCGGATCGCTTTGTCGATGCGGCCGCAGCCATTGCCAGGAACCTGCGGGTGCCGTCGATGCTGATCGGACTCACCATTGTCAGCCTCGGCACCTCGCTGCCGGAAATGGTGGTCGGCGCCATCGCATCGCTGGCGGGCAACCGTGATCTGGCGATTGGCAACGTGTTCGGCTCCAACATCGCCAATATTGGCCTCGTGCTCGGTGTCACTGCACTGATTGTGCCGCTGGTTGTCAAATCGATTGTGTTGCGCCGCGAGATGCCGGCTCTGGCTCTATCCACACTGCTGGCACTACTGTTGATGCTTGATGGATCGCTCACCCGCCTTGACGGTGTCGCACTGACTGCCGGCTTCATCATCATGCTGTTCTGGCTTGCCCGTATCGCCAAACGGAATCAACACGATCCACTGCTCGAATCACTCACGGAATCACCAACCGAGACAATGCCGACCGGACGCGCAGCCATCTGGTTTATCATCGCCTTGGCACTGCTGATCGGCAGCTCTCGAATCATTGTTTGGGGGGCGGTGATCATTGCTCAACAACTCGGCATCAGCGATCTCATGATCGGACTGACCATTGTGGCCATCGGTACCAGCCTCCCGGAGCTGATCGCTTCGGTCGTGAGCGCGCTCAAGCAGGAGACAGATCTCGCCATCGGCAATGTCATCGGCTCCAATATGTTCAATCTGCTGGCTGTGCTGGCGATGCCGGCGTGGATCGATCCGGGTGCTTTCTCGCGTGACATTTTGTGGCGCGATTTCCCCGTGATGCTCGCCTTTACACTGTTGCTGTTTCTCGTCGCTTTCGCACTACGGCGTCAGGATGGCATCATTCAACGCATCGAAGGCGCGTTGCTCAGCGGATGTTTTATCGCCTATCTGACGCTGCTCTACGCGCAATCCTGATCAGCTCGTTCCGATTAATCGGCCGCCTGCGTATCCTGCGCTTCGGGCGACCATGCCAGCCAGCGCATCAGCTGCGCCTCATCCGCGACGGCAATACCCAGCTCACGGGCTTTGTTCAACTTTGACCCCGCACGTTCGCCGGCAATCACCAGATCGCTATTTTTCGAGACGCTGCTCGCCGGCTTGACGCCGAACTTGCGCAACTGCTCTTGCGCGGCACGCCGTGCGACAGCCTGAAAACTGCCGGTAAGCACCACTGTTTTACCCGCCAACGGATGGCCGCTGACCAACTGCTCGGCCACCTGCGGCTCGACTCCGGCAGCGCGCAAACGTGCCAGCACATCGCGGTTATGCGGCTCAGCAAAAAAGTTCATGACACTGGCAGCCACCTCCGGACCGACATCCGGCACCGCCAAAAGCGATGCCTCATCGGCGGCCATCACTGCATCGAGATGCCCAAACTGCGTCGCCAATGCCGCAGCTGTTGCCGCACCCACATGGCGCATCCCGAGCGCAAAGAGGAACCGTGCCAACGGTCGCTTTTTACTTGCCGCCACCGCATCAGCCAGTTTGGCGCAACTTCTTTCGCCCATCCCCGGCCAATCAGTCAGGCGGCTATAATCGAGCGAGTAGAGATCAGCTGCATCATGAACCAACTGCTCATCCACAAGCCGGGCAATCAACTTATCACCCATACCATCAATATCCATCGCAGCGCGCGACACAAAATGACGCAATCGCTCCACCAACTGTGCAGCACAAGAGAGGCCGCCACTGCAACGAATCGCCACCTCATCCTGCAACCTGTAAACCGCCGCGCCGCAAGCCGGACACTGCGTCGGCACAGCAGGCATCTCAGCCGCCGCATCCACATCCACGGCCTGTACCACCTCCGGAATCACATCACCGGCACGCCGCACGATCACCCGGGCACCGACATAGACCGCTTTGCGCTGCAATTCATCCACATTATGCAGCGTGGCACGGGAGACCACCACGCCGCCCACCGCCACCGGTTGTAACACGGCAACCGGTGTGATCACGCCGGTTCGCCCCACCTGCCAAACGATCTCTTCCACCTGCGTGGTCACCTCTTCGGCGGGAAACTTATGCGCAATCGCCCATCGCGGTGCACGTGCCACTGCCCCCACCTGCTGCTGCAGCGTGAAATCATCGAGCTTGTACACCACGCCGTCGATCTCATAGGGCAGCTCGGCGCGCGCCTGTTGCAGCTGACGATAGCAGTGCAACAGCCCAGCCACATCATCCACCAGCGTCGTCTGCTGTACTGCGAAGCCCAGTTCAGACAGACGCTGCAACAGAGCGGATTGACTCTCCGCCAAGGCATGGCCGCCCAAGCCAACACCATAAGCGAAGAAGTTGAGCTGCCGCTCACGCGTGATCCGTGCATCCAGCTGGCGCAGCGAGCCAGCCGCCGCGTTGCGGGGGTTGGCAAAGGGTGTCGCCCCCGCCTGCTGTTGGCGCGCATTCAGCGCTGCGAACGCCGCTTTGGACATGTAGATCTCACCGCGCACCTCGAGCAGCGCCGGTGGCGATTGTGTGCCGAAATCAAGATGCCAGGGAATATCGGCAATGGTACGGACATTATCGGTCACATCTTCGCCATGTACGCCGTCGCCACGGGTGGCAGCAGCCGTCAAATGCCCCGCCTCGTAACGCAAATTCACCGCTAACCCATCGATCTTCGGCTCCACGATCCAGCGCGTTGTGGCGCCGCCCAGCTGATCCGTCAGGCGCCGCGCAAACGCCTCCACCTCCGCATCACTGAAGGCATTGGCCAATGACAGCAGCGGCTCGCCGTGGGCAACGGAGGTGAATGTCGATGATGGGGGAGCGCCCACCTGCTGTGAGGGTGAATCCGCCGGCACCGGTTCACCCAACTCCGCCTCCAGCTGCTGCAGGTGGCGCAGCAGACGATCATAGTCATGGTCGCTGATGGTGGGGTGATCGAGAATGTAATAACGGTAGTTGTGCTCACGAATCTCGCGCCGCAGCGCTTCGATCTCGTGCTGCAGTGATGCTGTTGAGCCACTCATGATACTGACAGCGCCTTAGGGCAATGCATCTTTTCGCACACCGCGCGCTTCGCTGGCCGCTGGCCTCAGCATTGCCCGGATGGTGTGCATCACATCATCACCCATCCAGTCCACAGCCCCGACCAGGTGATAGCGCACCATGCCGTTGCGGTCGATCAAAAAGGACTCCGGATAACGGAATACCCCGTAACTGCTGGAGACTGCACTATCGGCATCGTGTAAGATCTGAAACGGTATCTGGTACTCTTTGACAAAATCAACCAGCTGTTGCTGTTGTCGATCCACCGAAATGGCCACCACACGCAACCCCTCCGGCGCCAATTTGCGATAGAGTGAGACCATGGATGGCATCTCTCTGCGGCAGGGTGGACACCACGTCGCCCAGAAGTTGAGCAGTACCACCTCACCCTTGGGATAATGCTGAACCACGCCATGCAGATCCGGCAGTGAGAAATCGATCACCGCGCTGCCCTCCTGCACCGGCGGCCGCTTCTCCGGCAAAAAGTGCCACACCGCAGCACCAATCGCGAAGAGCAGCAAGCTTACAGCGAACCAGCGATACTTCATGCCATCGCCGCCAGCCGGTCGCGTAGCAGTGCCGCATCGATGCGATGCCGGCACCACTCCACGCCGTCGATCAACAACACCGGCACATCATTGCCATAGCGCAGCAGCAGTGCCTTATCCCGATCGACATCAACCCGCTCCCAACTGCACAAACCGGCGGCCGCAACGCTCTGCACAACCGGAGCTGCCTCGTCGCACAGGCAGCAGCCCCGCCGCGATAGCAGCTGCAGATGCGGCAGGCTCACCGGCGACTCCATCGCGCAGCCGCCAATGCAGACTTAATCGCCATCATGCTCTTTGCGCGGCAGTTTAATCACTGCGAAGACCTGATTGCCGTGGCGATCCAACATCACACGCAGCATATCACCAGCTTTGAACCCCTTGAGGAGTCTGGCAAAGCTGCGCGTATCGGTGATGCGTTTACCGTTGATGGAGTAGATCACATCGCCGCGTTGAATCCCCGCGCGCAGAGCCGGCATGCCACGCTGCAGTTGGCGCACCACCACACCGGCTTTTACATGGGTCTGCAGTTGTGCGGCAAGCTGCGGAGTCAAATCCTGCACCATCATGCCGAGGTGTGCAGTGTTGTCGCCATGACGCGTGTGGAAGTTGCGCGCCGTCTGTTCATCCTGCATCTCATCCACAACAACGGTAATTACCTGCTTTTTACCGTTCCGAATGACACCGATTTTGACCCGATCACCCGGAGTATGACGTGCCACACGAATGGGCAGATCATGGGCATGATGCACGGCAACGCCGTCAATAGAGATAATCACATCGCCGGGCATGATGCCGGCACGTTCGGCGGCAGAGCCGGCCTCGACCTGCGGTACCAGTGCTCCCTCGCGGTTTTTCAGCCCCAGAGCCTGCATGGTCTCTTTATCCACATCGGTAATATGCACACCCAATCGAGCGCGCGTCACATGTCCCTTCTCACGCAAATCATGAATCACCGACCGTGCCAGATTGATCGGGATGGCGAAGCCGATGCCGTTGTTGCCACCGCTGCGTGTATAGATTGCGGTGTTGATGCCGATCACTTCCCCCTGCACATTAAACAGCGGCCCGCCGGAGTTACCCGGATTGATGGCCGCATCGGTCTGAATAAAGTCGTCATAAGGGCCGGAACCGATCACCCGCTCTTTGGCCGAGACAATACCCGCGGTCACCGTCTGCTGCAGACCGAATGGGTTACCGATCGCAACCACCCAGTCCCCCACACGCAATTTATCGGAATTGCCCAGCGTGACCGGTTTCAGATGCCGCGCTTTGAATTTTAACAGCGCCACATCCAGCTTTGGATCAGTGCCGATGATCTTGGCATCATGCTCACTGCCATCGCGAAGCTTGATCACCACCTCATCGGCACCTTCGACCACATGGTTATTGGTCACCACATAGCCGTCTGAAGAGATGATAAAACCTGTACCAAGAGCATGTTTTTCACGCTGTTGCTGCGGAAGGTTATGCATGAAATCATTGAAAAAATCGTTAAATGGCGAGCCCTGCGGAAAGCCGAACCCCGGTGGCAAGCCCTGCGGCATCTGTTTGGCGTGCTGAGTCGTACTGATATTGACCACCGAATCAGCCTGCGCAGCAACCAGGTCGGCAAAGCTATTGGGCATCGCCTCAGCCTGCGGCAAGCAGAGCAGCATCCATACTGCGAACATCATGCGTTTCATATTACGACAACCTCCTGTCAAATTTGAAGCCCGCTTTGTAGCGATCAAATGATGAAGAAAAGATGAAAGAATCAGAATTGCGATAGTAGATGGCGATGGCTCGGGGTCACATAGCGCAACATGCGAATATCAAATGAGGCAGCCTGTTTGCCATCGACAAGATGAAACAGATAACTGCCCCCGACCGCCAAAAAACCGGCCACAGCGGCGATAGCATCCACCGATGGCCAGCCCGCAGCCGTGGCAATAGTGCGCGCCAACAGCCCGACAGCGATAAATAGCAACATCGGTATGCCGTAGAGGCGAAAAGCGACCTGCAGCAGGGCGTGGTCAGGCACATAGATCACCACCTCATCGCCGACATCAGCGTGCAGCGTATTGGGCAGACGCAGATCGATCACCCGCTCCACCCACGAACCCATGGTCGAGCAGGAGGCTTTGCCAGCACAATCGCCGCAGGCTGATGCACGACGGCCGCGTACCGTTGCCACCCCATCCTCAACCGCAATCACGGTGACCTGCTGCTCCATCATGTCACCTGCTTGCTATCGATGAATGGAGTGGGAGTTATTTGACATGAATGGTGATGGTTTGACTCATTTTGCGTCCGTAGGATCGATGATGCCCGTCACCGAACTGCAGTGTCAGCGTATGTTTACCGGGGAAAAGACGTATGGTGGTTTCAGTCTGACCCTTGCCGAAGTGGAGATGGGATCGATCTTTGACGATCAATCCATTCATTGGGATATAGGAGCCTTCGCCCTCATCGATGATCAGATGAAAGTGACCGGTTCCGGGCAGGATTTCACCAGCCGGATGGATTTTCATCCCCTTCACCGCCATGACCACCTTCACCGGACTGCTCACTGTCGCCCCATCCTGCGGCTGCACAAACGAGACACCCATCTCCGGTGCCGGCTTGCTGCAAGCTGCCAAACCCAACGCCATAAGCGCCGCTGCTACATAGTGCATGATCCCTGT
The DNA here is from genome assembly GCA_027018975.1 of Mariprofundaceae bacterium. GTDB lineage: Bacteria > Pseudomonadota > Zetaproteobacteria > Mariprofundales > Mariprofundaceae > Mariprofundus. Next base: position 8,232 of record JALUXN010000164.1, read on the forward strand.
TCTGCGCATATCAACCTCCAATCTGTCCATCATTCATTTGTTTTTTCAATCAACGCGCCTGCACACGCCACAAAGGCGCCAATTCTCTCCCTGCATGGGTAAATAGCAAATTATTTTGTAACTGTTCAACTCATCCCACGTCTTACCCGCTAGCGGCGTTGAACATGCTCATGTGCCATACACAGCGTGCGTGTTCGCCTTGCTATCGAACAAACCATGAGCGATCTGAATAGCGACTCAGGTCGCGTTGCGAACACCCAACGATTGAGTAACATTTTTGTGGCGCTTGCTTTGCTCGCCACTTATGCATTGGCCATGCGGCGGCTCGACGGTGTTGGCTGCTGCATGGGGCGCAGACCGAGCTTGTCGAATAATTGCTGATCACTATCCGCCGCCTGGTTGCCGGTAGTTAGTAATTTTTCGCCGTAGAAGATCGAGTTGGCACCAGCCAGAAAACAGAGCGCCTGCATCTCCTGACTCATCTGCTCACGCCCCGCAGACAGGCGGACATGTGAGCCGGGCATCGTGATGCGCGCAACAGCGATGGTGCGAATAAACTCGAATGCATCAACCCCCTCGCGAAACTGCGCCTCTTCCGCCACCGGCGTCCCCTCCACCTTGACCAGCATATTGATCGGCACCGACTCCGGGTGCGGCTGCATGCGTGCCAACTGCGCAACAAGGCCAGCACGATGACGGCGCGATTCGCCCATGCCGACAATGCCGCCGCAACAGATGCTCATCCCTTTGGCTCGCACATGTTTCAAGGTATCGAGCCGATCCTCATAGCTGCGCGTCGAGATAATCTCGCGATAGTATTCAGGGTCGGAGTCGAGGTTATGATTATAGTAATCCAGGCCCGCCGCCTGCAGGCGCTCAGCCTGCTCAGCTGTCAGCATCCCCAGCGTGGCACACGCCTCCATACCAAGCGACTTGATCTCCGCAATCATCTCGCAAACCAGCTCAAAGGCACGCCCTTTGGGCTCCCGCCACGCCGCACCAATGCAGAAGCGTGATGCCCCCTTCTCCTTGGCCGCGCGGGCAGCCTCCAACACCTGCTCCTTCTTCATCAACAGTTCCGACTCCACATCGGTGTTGTAGCGCGCCGATTGCGGGCAATATTTGCAATCTTCCGGACAACCGCCGGTCTTGATAGAGAGCAGCGTGGAGAGCTGAATCTCATTGGCGTCAAAGTGGCTGCGGTGCACCTGCTGAGCACGAAATAGCAGATCGTTAAACGGCAAGGCAAAGAGCGCCTCAATCTCATCTACTCGCCAATCGTATCGCATGCATGCTCCTTCGCTCTGCATCATGGTCAACACAGAGGGCGGCGAAGCGTAAACAACTTTGCCCGAACTAGCAAAACGGATGCGGGACTCCTAGCTGAGGTAATGCAATACCGGCGCCGGCACCAGTTCGGAGACATCTCCGCCCATGCCGGCAATTTCGCGAATGAACCGTGAAGAGACAAAGGTATAATCTTCTCGTGCCATCACAAAGACGCTCTCCAGTTCGGCATCGAGACGTCGATTCATCGTCGCCATCTGGAACTCATACTCAAAATCGGAGGCAGCGCGCAGACCGCGCAAAATCGCCTGTGCACCATGGCTGCGCGCCAGCTCTACCAACAGTCCGGAGAACTGCACCGCCTCTACGCGCACTTCATTGGCAAAACTCTCTGCCACCATATGCAATCGGGTATCGAGATCAAACATCGGCCCTTTGCCGGGATTCTCGGCAACGGCGACCACAATTTGATCGAAGAGCTTCAATCCGCGTGTGACCACATCGACATGACCCAGCGTGATCGGATCAAATGTCCCCGGATAGATGGCAATGCGCTGGATGGGATTACGTTTCATCAGCCTGCTCCTGCTGCCAGATCCCCTGTTCGCTTACAATCGCAGTCACGCAATGAAATGGTGTCACGTCAAAAGCGGGGTTGTTGGCATCCACATCTGCGGCCACCTGAATCTCTCGGTGCACACCATCCGCATCCACCCCATCCATGTGTAACAATTCATCATCATCGCGACTTTCGATGGGAATATCCGCGCCGCAGGAGGTGGCGGCATCAAAGGTGCTCGAAGGAGCCGCCACATAGAACGGTACGTTGTGTGCTTGCGCAGCCAACGCGAGGGCGTAGGTGCCAATCTTGTTGGCCACATCGCCATTGGCGGCAATCCGATCCGCCCCGACGACAATCGCATCCACACGCCCCTGCGCCATCATCCATGCTGCAGCACCATCTGCCTGCAAGGCACAATCGACCCCCTGCTGTTGCAGCTCCCATGCGGTCAATCGAGCCCCCTGCATGCGTGGCCGCGTCTCATCCACCCACACAAAGGGCAACTCCCCCGCCGCCGCCAGCTGATAGATGCCGGATGTCGCCGTACCCCAATCCACGGCGGCCAGCCAGCCAGCATTACAGTGGGTGAGAATCCGTCGCTCCCCCACAGCCAACAGTGCCGCCAGATGCTCACCCATAGCACGATTTGCCGCGACCTCTGCATCCGCATATGCCTGCGCACAATCGATCATGGTTCGCACATCCGGATCGTCACCGGCATGCTGCTGCAGCTGATCACAGGCATGAAACAGATTCACCGCGGTCGGGCGAGTGGCGCGAAAGCGCGGCAGCCAATGGGAGAAAAAGCGTGCGCGATCCTGAGACCATGCCAGTGCCAGCCCATAAGCCGCGGTGGCACCAATGGTGGGCGCGCCGCGCACCTGCATCTGTTCAATCGCCACAGCTACCGTTTCCGGATTTTGCGATACGACTTCGACAAAGCGGTGCGGCAGCTGGCGCTGGTCAATCCACGCCACCCCTCCGCTGTCAGCATGCCACTGCACAGCGCGATAGTGCCGACCATTCACGCGCATCGTTGCTCTCCGACACCGTCCCCGAGTGAGTTAGCCGGCTGCGACGCCACCATAGCGTTCATTGCCGCAACAGGCGCAGTACGCCGTTCAAATCCTCTGTCTGGGAGTACTGGATGCGCAGCTCGCCAGCGCCGCTTTTGTTGCGCGTGACCCGCACCGTCAAGCCCAGCTTGCGCGTCAGCTCATCTTCGAGAGCGGCAATATCGCTATCCACTTCAACGTCAGCTTGCCTCTCCTGGCCACGGCCGGCGGCTTTGGCAGCCCGCTCCATCTGGCGCGCGCTCCATCCCTGCTCAACACATTGTACTGCCAGATCGTGCGCAACGGCCTCCGGCAATCCAACCAGCGGTCGAGCCTGCCCCATGCTCAGCTCACGGCGCTCAATGCGCTCCTGAATGGCGGCAGGCAACTGCAGCAGCCGTATCAGATTGCTCACTTGCACGCGGGAGATACCGATCTTTTCCGCCACCTGCTGCTGGGTGCAGCCGAACTCCTCTATCATCCGTCGATAGGCGACCGCCGACTCAATGGCTGTCAAATCGTCGCGCTGTTCATTCTCGATGATCGCCAGCTCCAGCGCCTGCAGGTCGTCAACATGCCGAATCACAGCCGGGATCTCGCTCAATCCCGCCGCCTGTGCCGCCCGCCAACGCCGCTCTCCGGCGATCAGCTCATAACCATCGCCTTGTGGACGAATCAGAATCGGCATCAATACACCATCCCGACGAATAGAATCGGTTAAGGTCGCCAATTCCGTTTCTGCAAAGCGGGTGCGCGGTTGATAGCTATTGGGTCGGATTTTACTGATCGGAATTTGAGATGCCTGACGCATCACTTCAGGCGTGGGTGTATCACCCAAAAGCGCATTCAGTCCTCGTCCCAAACTACGATTCTTAGTTCCTGCCATATTTCCCCCTACGGCGCATCGACGGTTTCGCCCGCGTAATCCTGCTTTTCCACGTATTGAAACCTAGTGCGCACCATATTTTTCACGAGCAATGCACCAACATCGTGCATAATATCATTGTTTCACACACCTTTCGTGCAACTCTCTTTTAATTTGCGGCGATGCATCAGCTCACGCGCCACCTCCAGATAGGCCTGTGCCCCCTTGGAGCGCAGATCGTGATACATGACCGGCAGCCCGAAGCTCGGCGCTTCAGAAAGACGGACATTGCGCGGAATGATCTGTTGATAGACCTG
>JALUXN010000165.1 GCA_027018975.1 Mariprofundaceae bacterium
ACGGCTGCTGCTTGCCGACTGCCAACCAGAGTTTGTCGCCATCTTTGAACGGCATGCGCAGCTGGCCGGAGAAGGTTAGATTGGTCACCATCTCTTTTTCGACAATGTAGTTGAGGCTGGCGATTGCGCCAATCACCGCATCGGCCTCGCCGAAGCTGGCTGCCTTCACGCCGGCAAAGTTATCGGATACCAGCAGCAGCTTAATATCTGGATAATGCTCCTTAATGATCGGCTCTTCAAAGAAGCCTTTGGTGAGCGCCACCGTTTTGCCGGCCAGCGATTCGAGGCTGGGGTAGGGGTGCGCTTTGTTGCTGAGGATGCCGAGCGGATTAGCGGCGTAGTAGTGGTCACTGTAGAGCAAGTACTGCTGCCGCTCCGGCGTTTTGACGATATTGAGGACGACATCGAGTTCGCCGCGTTTTGCCATGGCGAGCAGATTATTCCAGCTGGGGTCGGTGATATAGCGCAGCTTCACGCCGATTTTTTCGGCGACCAGATTCATGTAATCCACCGAGAAACCGAGCGGCCGGCCGTGCTCGGCAAAGTCATAAGGTGGCCACGCCTCTTCATTTGCAACGCGCACCACCGGATGCGCCTGCAACCATGCCCGCTCCGCCGTGGTCAGTTGTAACGGCTGCGGCGCGGCAACAGCAGCGAAGCCGCCCGCAGCCAAAACCACCAGCAGGCTCGCCAAGCGTACACACCCCATCCACGATCGCACCATGTTGACAACATTAGGATAAGCGCGCGCGCCCATCAAGCACGCATCGCAATCATGGGCATGCGTGGGATGAACGTTTTTTCAATGCGATTGTCCTAAGCTACGCGCAACTGAATTTGACAATCGGGGGCACGATGTTAATTTCCTCCGAGTCATGACAGGAGGGGTATGATGGCACGACTATTTTGGGTGACGGCCTTGCTAACGATGGGCTTATTGAGCGGTTGCGGCAGCTCGATTAAATCGACGACGGCGATGGACAGCTCGGCCAAGCAGCAGATCAGCAGCAGTAAGCTGGTGGTGGACACGATCGATGACGGAAAATTCAATATCCCCGACCATATTCAGGCACGCCTGAAGAGCTATCTTAAAAACGAATTGGCCAAGCGTGATCTGCTGGCTGAAGAGGGCGCCAGTAACGCCAATCGCATCCAAATCAAGGTGACCTACTATCGCATGCGCGGTGGTGTGGCGCGCGATATTCTCGGTGTGCTGGCCGGCAAAGATGGGATTCAGGCCGATGTGCTGATTTTGCCGCCGGATAGTGACAAGCCGCTGCATACTATCACCGCCTCCAGCTTCAACTTTACCGCCGCCGGTACTGAGGAGGAGATGCCGCGCCTGTTTGCCGGCGTGGTGGCCAAAGAGATCGATAAGCAGCTGCATCGCTAACCTGCTTGGATTGTGTGATGCTGACCACTGCTGTTCAAATCGCATGTCAACGCTACACTGGCGGCATGGGATCTCTCTCTCTTTCTGCTCTTGTCTGCCTGCTGTTGCTTGGCAGCGTTTCGTATACGCCATACGTGCAGGCGGCAGAATCATCTGTGATGCCGCCGCCGAATGAGGCGTCCGCTCCGCAACAGGGGGCGCATGCCGATACCGCGACGACTGCGAAGCCGAGCTTGCGTGAAGCGCTCAAGCCTGACGATGACGCGAAGATCGATATTCACTCCTATCAGCGCAAAGATGGTGCTGTGGTGACCGAATATGCGCGCGGTGGACGGGTGTTCAAAATCAAGGTGCAGCCTCGCGCCGGCCGAGCCTACTACCTCTACCGGCAGCGCGATGGCTCATTTGCCCGCCCGGCGCGAACAGGCAAACAGCACGTCTCGCCGCCGACTTGGATTTTCAAAGAGTTTTAATGCCGATTGCCCCGCCGGCGCTCACACTGATCACCGATACCCACCGCTTGCACAAGGATGCGCTGCTAGAGGCGTTGGCGGCGGGGTTGCGTGGTGGTGCCGATGCGGTGTTGGTGCGGGAAAAGGCGATGGATTCGGCGCGGCTGCTCGCCTTTGCGGCGGAGGTTCGGCAGCTCACCCGTTCATTTCAGGCGCGGCTGATCATCCATTCGCAGCTCGATGTGGCACTGGCGGTGGATGCCGATGGCCTCCATCTGGCAGCGGTGGAG
>JALUXN010000166.1 GCA_027018975.1 Mariprofundaceae bacterium
CCGTCTTCACAAACGTCTCAGCCTGCTCCTCCATACCGCTGTGAATCGCGGCTTCAGTATCCAATCCGTGTTCAGCGGCGTAGTCGCGCACATCCTGAGTGATCTTCATGGAGCAGAATTTCGGCCCGCACATGGAGCAGAAGTGCGCCACCTTGGCAGAATCCTTCGGCAGCGTCTCATCGTGGAAGGCGCGCGCCGTATCGGGGTCGAGCGAGAGATTGAACTGATCCTCCCAACGGAACTCGAAACGCGCCTTGGAGAGCGCATCATCGCGCTGCTGCGCGCCGGGATGCCCCTTGGCGAGATCGGCCGCATGGGCAGCGATTTTGTAGGTGATCACACCGGCCTTCACATCATCCCGATTGGGCAGGCCGAGGTGCTCTTTCGGCGTCACATAGCAGAGCATCGCACAGCCATACCAGCCGATCTGCGCCGCGCCGATGCCGGAGGTGATATGATCGTAGCCGGGCGCAATGTCGGTGGTCAGCGGGCCGAGCGTGTAGAACGGCGCTTCATCGCAATACTCCAACTGCAAGTCCATATTCTCTTTGATCATCTGCATCGGCACATGGCCGGGGCCTTCGATCATCGTCTGCACATCGTGTTGCCAGGCAATCTTAGTCAGCTCGCCGAGCGTCTTCAGCTCGCTCAACTGCGCCTCATCATTGGCATCGGCAATTGCGCCCGGGCGCAGCCCGTCACCCAGCGAGAAGGAGACATCATACGCCTTCATAATCTCGCAGATCTCCTCGAAATGGGTGTAGAGGAAATTCTCCTTGTGGTGCGACAAGCACCACTTGGCCATGATCGAACCGCCGCGTGAGACAATGCCGGCCAGCCGCTTGGCGGTCATCGGCACATAGCGCAGCAGTACGCCGGCATGGATGGTGAAATAATCCACCCCCTGCTCCGCCTGCTCGATCAAGGTATCGCGGAACACCTCCCAGGTGAGATCTTCGGCCACGCCGTTGACCTTCTCCAGCGCCTGATAGATCGGCACTGTCCCGATCGGCACAGCGCTGTTGCGGATGATCCATTCGCGCGTTTCGTGGATATTCTTGCCGGTGGAGAGATCCATGATGGTGTCCGAGCCCCAGCGGGTCGCCCAGGTCATCTTCTCCACCTCCTCCTCGATGGAGGATGAGAGCGCCGAGTTGCCGATATTGCCGTTGATTTTGACCAGGAAATTGCGCCCGATAATCATCGGCTCCAGCTCGGGGTGGTTGATATTGGCCGGAATAATCGCCCGCCCGCGCGCCACCTCGCTGCGCACAAACTCCGGCGTAATCACGCGCGGAATCGACGCACCGAACGACTGGCCGGGGTGCTGCTGGGTAATCTCGCGCAGATGTTCGCGGCGCTGATTTTCACGAATGGCGACAAACTCCATCTCCGGCGTGATGATGCCAGCGCGGGCGTAGTGCATCTGGGTGACATTCTTGCCTGCCTTCGCCTTGCGCGGCTGCTTCAGATGCTCGAAACGGAGATGATCGAGCGCCGCGTCATCCCGGCGGGCATTGCCATAGGCCGAAGAGAGGCCATTCAACCGCGCCGTGTCGCCACGCTCCTCAATCCACGCCTCGCGCACATCCGGCAAACCCTTTCTCAAATCAAGCGCCACATCGGGATCGGTGTAGGGACCGGAGGTATCATAGACCAGCACCGGCGGATTCTCCTCACTGCCGGATCGCGTCTGCGTCGGCGACAGTGTGATCTCACGCATCGGCACACGAATATCGGGACGCGAACCGGTGATATAGACCTTGCGCGAATTGGGCAGCGGCTGCTGCGCATTCGTCAGGCCGGTTGCCGAGGGTTTCGTCGTCGATTCTGTGCTCATGTTGCCTCCGCGCTATCGTGCAAAAAGTCGGCGAACTATACCCAACTAAAACTCTAGGGTATAGGTTGGCGGCTGAATTGAGAGTGCAGGCGCTTGAAAAAAACGGTCATTCCCGAGGGTTCTGTCGGGAATCCACGCAGCAATGGTTCCCCGATAGAATCACTCGGGGATGACGCGAGCGTTTGTCATGATTCAACCACCTAACAGGAGATCGCCATGCATGCCATCATGATGACCAAGACCGGCTCACCGGATGTGCTGACACTGCAACAGACCAGTGAACCCACCTG
>JALUXN010000167.1 GCA_027018975.1 Mariprofundaceae bacterium
GGACGGGGACGGCGAGGCGCGTATCCATCAGTGCCGGATTGTCGGGGAAGAGGCTGGCGGTGTGACCATCCTCGCCGATGCCGAGCAGCAGCAGATCCATCGCCGGCGCGGCGGTTAGTTCAGTGGTTAGGGCGGCGGCGTAGCGTTCGGCAGCGGCCTCTGCGCCTAGCTCGGCGGCGATGCGATGCACCTGTGCCGGAGGAATCGGGATGTGGTGAATCAGCGCATCATCCGCCATCTGGTCGTTGCGCTCGGGATCGCCGGCCGGCAGACAGCGTTCGTCGCCGAACCAGATGTGCAGATGGCGCCAGTCGATGGGTGCGTCGCGCAGCATGTCGTAACAGCGCTTGGGTGTCGTGCCGCCGGCCAGTGCCAAGTGACAGACGCCGCGTGCGGCGATCGCCTCAGCTGCCGTGGTGATGACTGCATCGGCGGCAAAACGCGCCACCGCTTCGGTATCCGCGCAGTGGTGGATGGTCAGCGGTGGCTGCAGCGGAGCCGGCACTTAATCCTCGCTGGCCGGTTTGATGGCGTGGCCGCCGAAACCGGCGCGCTGGGCGTTGACGATTTTGCCGGCGAAGCTGTCGCGTTGACGGCTGCGGAAGCGCATCTGCAGCGCCAGCGTCATCACCGGCGTGGGGATGGCCAGATCAATCGCCTCGGTGGCTGTCCAGCGCCCTTCGCCGGAGTCATCCATCCAGTCGGAGAGTGAGGATAGATCACCATCCTGCTCCAGCGCATCGGCGGTGAGATCGAGCAGCCATGAGGAGACCACCGAGCCATGCTGCCAGACGCGGGCGATCTGATGCATGTCGAGATCGAACTCCTCCTTCGCCTTCATCAGCTCGAAGCCCTCGGCAAAAGCCTGCATCATGCCGTACTCCATGCCGTTGTGAACCATCTTGACGAAGTGGCCGGAGCCGACCGGCCCCATGTGTCCCCACCCCTTGCCGTCGTTGGAGGCTAGGGTGGTCAGTGCCGGGGCGATCAGATCGATGGCCGCCTGCTCGCCGCCGATCATCAGCGAATAACCGTTCTGCAAACCCCAGACGCCGCCGGAGGTGCCGCAGTCGGCGAACAGGATGCCATCTTCTGCCAACGCTGCACCGCGCCGCTGCCCCTCTTTGTAGTTGGAGTTGCCGCCGTCGATGATCAGATCACCCGCCTCAATACCGGCATCGCGCAGGTTCTGGATGGTGCCATCGACAAATTGATGCGGCACCATGATCCAAACCACACGCGGCGTGGGTAGTTGGGCGAGCAGGTCGGGCAGATCGCTGGCGGTGGTGACGCTGTCGAATTCGGCGGCCAGTGCTGCGCCCGGTGCCGGGTCGAGGTCGTAGGCGACGATCTCATGGCCGCCACCGGCGAGCCGTTTGACCATATTGCCGCCCATGCGGCCGAGTCCTATCATGGCTAATTTCATTGGATTATTCCTCCTTGGTTATTCGTTTCATTGAGCGGGGTGGTATCGACGATCACATCGTAGCGTTCGTGGGCGGTTTTGATGATCCGCTCGGCGAACTGCGGGCGATCCATCAGCACCTTCCAGAAGTCACGCTTCTCCATGGTGTAGAGGGCGCAGTAGGTGAGGGCGCGCACAGTCGCCTTGCGCTGCTTGGTCATCAGCAGGCTCACCTCGCCGAAGACCTCGCCCTTGCCGATGCGGGTTTTGACCTTGCCCTGTTTGTCGATGATCTCCAGCTCGCCGGTTTCGACGATAAAAAACTCATGCCCCTCCGAGCCGTAGCTGATTACCGTATCGCCGGCGTTGAAGACGACCGGATTGAGCATCATGGCGAAGGCGTGCAGCATCGTTTTGCCGCAGCCCTCGAAGATCGGCACGCGTTTCAGCGCGTCGCCGGGCGAGCGCGCCAGCCAGCGGCGGTGGTGGGGGGAGGGGAGTTCAAAGGCCTCTTTCGGCCCCCAGGAGCCGAAGGGGTAGTTGGGGAAGTTCTCCGCTTTTTCGCTGCGCCAGACGTCCAGTACCGGCTGCACAATCGACCACGCCGTCTCGACCAGATCGGAGCGGGAGAAGAGCGAGGCATCGCCATGCATGCAGTCGTAGAGCATCGTCTCGTAGCCGGTGCCGGGCTGGGTGATAAACGCCTCATCA
>JALUXN010000168.1 GCA_027018975.1 Mariprofundaceae bacterium
AAACAGCTGCCGATATTGTTGATCACACTGAATAACAGCCTGCCGGGCGGGCTGAGTAACCGGGACGGTAAATAACACCATGAGCGAAACCACACAGATTGAGACCACGACAGAAGCGGCAGAAACAGCAAACGCCGCAAGCAGCGAGGCAGCCGCCGTTGAAGCGCCTGCAGAGCCAGTTACAGAGCCAGTTACAGAGACAATTGCAGAGACGACTGTAAAGAACGCCGCATCGGACGATGCGCCAGTTTCCGGCGGCACCAATGGGACAGCCGGAGAGCCTGTCGCTGAAGAAGCTGTCGAGGCCGCGGCCAACGTGGAAACATCGGCAGCAGCTGAAGCAGCAACCGAACAAGCAGCAGAGGCCGCCAGCGAGACGAGTGACTCCACAGCAACCGGCGACACAGCGGAGGAGGAGTCCTTTCAGCAGCTCTTTGAGGCATCCCTGAAAGAGCAGCCGGAGGTCAAGCGCGGCGAGATGATTAAGGGGATGGTGGTCAGCGTCAGTAACGATGTGGTGACTGTCGATGTCGGTGCCAAAGCGGAAGGGACGGTGCCAGTCTCGGAGTTTGAACAGGCGGGCATCGATGTGCCGGTGGTTGGTGATGAGATCGATGCGCTGGTGAAATCGGTCGGTGGCACCAGTGGTGTGCGCCTTTCGGTGCTGGAGGTGAAGCAGCGCGAAGCGTGGACGGCAGTCGAGCAGGCGGCCGAGAGCGGCGAGGCGATTGATGCCGTGGTCACGGCGGCCATCAAGGGCGGCTATCGCGTCAACCTCTCCGGTCTGAATGCATTCATGCCGCGCTCCGAGGCCGATGTCGATATGCATGTGGCCGATGAGGCGCTGGTTGGCAAGCCGTGCAAGGTGGCTGTGCTGGAGGCGCGCCGTCGGCCGGAGAATGTAGTGGTTTCTCGCAAAAAACCGATGGCCGCAGCGCGTGAAGTGGAGCGCCAGCAGTTCTTCGCCACCACCAAGGTAGGCGATCGCATCAATGGTGAAGTGAAGCGGATGGCCGATTTCGGTGCATTTGTGGATCTCGGCGGTGTCGATGCGCTGCTGCATGTCTCCGATATCTCATGGCGGCGGATCAAACACCCCTCCGAGATGCTGAGTGTGGGGCAGCAGGTGGCGGTGGAAGTGGTCAAGCTGAACCCCGAGACCGGCAAGGTCTCCGTCTCCATGAAGGCGCTGCAGGCCGATCCGTGGCAGGGCGTGGCGGCAACCTACGAGGCGGGCATGCGCCTGACCGGCACAGTGCGCCGCTTGCTGGAGGTCGGTGCGATTGTCGAGCTGGAGCCGGGTGTCGAGGGGATGATTCACCGCTCCGAGTTGAGCTGGATCAAGCGCGATGTGAAGCCGTCGAGCGTGCTCTCCGAGGGTGATGTGGTCGATGTGGCGGTGCTGGAAGTGGATAGTGAAGCGCGCCGCATCCGTTTGAGTCTCAAAGCAGTCGGCGAAAATCCATGGCAGAGCTGGTTGGCGGAGCATCCGGTCGGCTCGCATGTCACCGGAAAAATCAAAAATATCACCGAGTTCGGTTTCTTTGTGCCGGTCGCCGAGGGGATGGATGGGCTGGTGCACATCGAGAATCTCTCCTGGGAGAAGAAGGGCGCAGAGCAGCTGGCGGAGTATCAGAAGGGGCAGGAGGTCGAGGCTGTGGTGCTCGGCGTGGATGTCGAGAAACAGCGCATCTCGCTCGGTATCAAGCAGTTGAGCGGCGATCCGTTCGAGCTGTTTCTGGAGGCTGCCAAGCGCGGTGACAGCGTCAACGGCAAGGTGGTCGAGCTCAATCAGGGCGGCGCCGTGGTGCAGGTTGCCGATTCGGTCACCGCATTTCTGCCGCGGCGCGAGGTGCCGCGTGATCACGCCGAGTTGAAGGTGGGCGATGAGGTCGAGGCGAAGATCACCGAGGTCAATCGCAAACGGCGCCAGGTCAATCTCTCGATTCGTCAACATCTGCGCGATGAGGAGCGGGATGCAGTGCGCAACTACACGCAGCAGAGCTCCAATGATGATACCCCTTCAGCGCTGGCGCTGGAGCTGCAGCGTAAACTGCTGGGCAAGATCGGATAAGGTTCGGAGGTTGTAGAGATGGTGAAATCGGAA
>JALUXN010000169.1 GCA_027018975.1 Mariprofundaceae bacterium
GCCGATAAACGGGTGGTGTGCCATGCCATGGCACCGTGCCGCGTTGTCGGCGACCCTATTTGGTTACGCCGGGCGTTCGACAACATCATCCGCAACGCCATCCGTCATACCGCAGATGGCACCGCCGTCGAGGTGACGCTCGCCCCCTCTCACGATCTGGCCACGGTCACCATTCGTGATCACGGCACCGGCGTCGCTCCCGAGGCGCTCCCCCGGTTGTTCGAGCCATTCTACCGCGCATCGACTGCGCGCGAACGCGAGCCTGATGGCAGCGGCTACGGATTGGGGCTGACCATTGCCCAGCGCGCCATTGCGCTCCACGGCGGCAGCATTGATGCTGCCAATCACCCCGATGGCGGATTGGCGGTTCGTGTCACCATCCCACGGCTGACGTGAGTGGCGCGGATTTGTGCTCTCTGCCGCTGGGTTGCCGCTTGCGGCAACATGGCAGCCTTCGCGGTATGCTCTTTTGAGGGGTGATCGATCAGCTCAGGCAAGTTGCTCGGGAGTCTATGCAGCAATGGATCCCCGATAGGAGCGTTCGGGGATAACGCGCGTTTTTGAAAAACCATCGTGCCGGAACAATTTTAGTGCGCTTGACCTGATTGACGGCAACATCTTATGTAATGATATCAATATGTTATATTATATTGTTCGGCTAGGCGCAGGATGCAGTATGTGCCGCCGGTGATTTGCGCCGTGGGGCTGGGGTGAAAAGACCTGATGATTTTTGAGGGGATTGACAGGCGGGCGTGATCAGGCGACGATTTGCGCGTCTGAAGGGAGTGTGCAGGTGCCTGGTTAAAGGGCACCTGCATTGATTTTTCAAAGTGATACATCATGCAGCAGGCTCGCCACGGCGGGTCTTTGAACTGGCATGCGTGTGCTGGACTAAGGGGAGGGGCGGTGCGCAACAATCAGCCGATTACCAACATCGAACACAAAATGAAGCCGGACGATATTCTCGTCTCGCGCACGGATCTGAAGGGGCATATCATCTATGCCAATAAGGCATTTTGCGATATTGCCCAGTTCAGCGAGGATGAGCTGCGCGGTAAGCCGCACAATATTGTGCGTCACCCCGACATGCCGGCGGCGGCGTTTCAGGATTTGTGGGATACGCTGCACGCGAAAAAGCCGTGGACCGGCGTAGTGAAGAATCGCTGCAAAAATGGTGATTACTACTGGGTGTTGGCCAATGCGTCGCCCGAGTATGATGCCGCTGGCAAGGTGAAGAGCTATATCTCGGTGCGCACGGCACCCACGCAGGAGCAGATCGATGCGGCAGAGCAGCTCTACCGCGATGTCAATGCGGGCAAGGCGCGTATTCCCTCGACATTGAAGGCGAGCTGGTTCAAGCGGTTGAAGTTGCGCACGGTGATTTTGGCTTCAGCCGTGGTCTCCCTGGTGACGCTGTTTGTGGTTGGCGGCATGTTTTTCCAGGTGTTGAAGCAGGAGAAACATGATGCCGAACTGCGGCTGGCGGCGGTGCCGTTGGTGAGCGCGGTGCGCGATGTGCTGGAGGTGTTGCCGGCACATCGGGGGATGGCGAACGCCTATCTGCACGGCAAGCATGAGTTGGGCAGCGCCCTGATGGATAACGAGGTGCAGGTCGATCGCCGCCTGCAGCAGCTGGTGACAGCGGTGTCGCACTCCAAGTTCCCGGAGCTGGCCAGTCAGGCGAAGGCTTTTGTGCGGCAGTGGTCATCGATTAAGCGGCAGTGGCAGCAGCTATCGGCCAAAGAGAGTTTCCAGCGCCATAGCGCACTGGTGGGTGAGTTGATGGGATTTTCATCAGATCTCATTCATGTCGGTAAGATCACCACTGACAAGGCTGTTGAAGTGGCGCATCTGGGCGAGTTCATGGCGGAGACGATTCCTGAAATCAATGAGAATATCGGTCGTTTGCGCGGTTTGGGTAGCGGTATTGCCGCCGCGTCGCAGAAGACGGAGGCGCAGCAGGATGCGTTGATCAAGCTGCATGTGATGGTTCGCTCGCTCAGCGATGGCATGTTTGACGAGATCGATCATGTGCTGGGTAAATACAATCCGGCGCTCAAGAAGCCGTTGGCCTCAGCCGTAGGCGCGTATGCGCAGAGCAGTGAGCAGTTCCTCGATCAGGTGCAGCAGCAGTTGATCGCCAAGCAGAAGATCGATGTGGATGCGAAGGCATTTTTTGCTCTGGGCAGCCGCGCGATTGGCGATGGGTTTCAGCTCTTTGATGCCATGCATACGCAGTTCGTAAAATTGTTGCAGGCGCAGTATGAGGAGGTCTCCACGCTCTACTGGACGACCATCTTGCTGGGGGCGTTCGGTGCGTTGATGGCGCTCTTCTTCTCGCTGCTGTTGATCTACAAAACATTGCGCCCGCTGAGTGAGATTGTCGATGGGATGCAGCGGATTGTAGAGGGCGATTTCAGCCGCATGCCGAAGAAATATGCCTTCGACGAGCTGGGCGATATCGCTGATGATATGAAGACGATGCAGGCGATGCTGCAGTTTGAGATCTTCGAGGGTAAGGCGCTGGCCAAGGCGCGCGAAGAGGAGCAGCTGCGGCTGGCTGAGGAGAAGATTGCTACTGCGCAGCGCACGGCCGATTCGTTTGAGCAGAGTGTCGGATCGCTGATGAATGAACTGGCGACCGAGGCCAATCAGGTGGCCGGCTCCGCCCGCGAGATGGATGCTATTGCCGATGAATTGGCGGCGCAGAGCGAAAGCGCCATGCAGAGTGTGGAGCTGGGTAGTACGCATGTGAATAGCACGGCGGCGGCGATTGAGGAGATGAGTGTCACGATTGCCGATGTCTCCCGACAGGTAACTGATACGCAGCATGTCTCGGCGCAGGCTGTGGAGGAGGCGGAGTCTGCCACCTCGATGATGGAGGAACTGACGCGGGTGGCCGATGAGATCGGCTCGATTGTCGGTGCAATCTCCGAGATTGCCGAGCAGACCAACCTGTTGGCGCTCAATGCCAGTATTGAGGCAGCGCGTGCTGGTGAGGCGGGGCGCGGCTTCTCGGTGGTGGCTGGTGAGGTGAAAGAGCTGGCCAACCAGACGACGCGCGCCACCGAGCAGATCCGTGAGCAGGTGGAGGGGATCCAGAGCGAGAGCCAGCAGGCGACGGTGGCGATCAGTCGGATCAGCAGTACGATTCGTGAAATCAACGAATTTACCGCCTCGGTGGCTGAAGCGATGCAGCAGCAGGCATTGGCCGGCCGCGAAATCTCCGATGCGGCACAGCAGGCCGATATGAGTATGAATGATGCGCGCAGTTCGGTAAATGAATTGGCCGATTCGGCGGTGAATGTGGATAAATCATCCGACGATATGATTGAAGTGGCCGACAATATGGCCGCGCGAGCTGTCGAGGTGCAGCGCAGTATTGGCGAATTTGTTGAAGTTTTGCGCAAGGGGTAGTAGCACGCCGGCATGAGACTGGTGCGATGGCAGGGTGGTGGTGTGCATGCGTGTAGCTTGAGCGCATGCAGATTAACCAGCGTAGCCCTGCTGTTGTTCTGTTGCTTGCTGTTGCAGGGGCTATCGCCTGCGCTGGCAGTGGCCGATCTGCCGACGCAGCAGCCGGCAGCTGCGGCAAAGTTATCTCCGTCCACCCCATCACCCTCGCATGCATCGAAATCATCTCCATCGACTGCGCCTCCAGCTGCCACAGCGGCTGCGCAATCACCCGTATCTGCTACAGTGGCGACTCCGCCGCCTGCCGCACCGCTTGCTGCCGAGCCAGGGGCAGTCAAGACGGGGGCGGGTGGTGCGCCGCCGGTCGCTTTTTACGACGATGCGGTATTGAATCATCAGGGTTTTGATCCGGCGATAGTGAAACAGCTCAAGGCGATTGCGCTGATGGGGCAGCAGCTGCGCCGCAGCCGGGGGGAGGTGCTCGATCGGCTGATTGCCGAGAGCAATCATCAGACGGCCGATCTGATTCATCAGCTGTTGAGCCGTGAGATTCTGGCCGATATGGAGAATTACGCCAATCCGATCCACGCGCTGCAGTCGCGCATGGCGATCAACCGCGCGCACCACAATACGTTGGCGGTGCAACGCGATGCGGCGAAGGTGCAGTTTTTGCAGCTGGCAATGGAGTTGGCGCGCTATCTACACCGCAGCTGGGCGGTGGCGCACGGTTATCAGAAGATGGGCGGCCTGATGGATGAGATACGCGCTGCCCTGCAGCGTTTGGCGGATAGCAAGCGCCTCGTGAATCATGTCGATCTGGAGAAGGTCGATGTGCCGTCCAAGCTGAAGCGGCAGCTGCGTGAGAACTTTCACGATCTCGATTCGATGATCTTTCTGCATAAGAGCCTGCTGGGCTATCTGGCCGAACATCCCGAGCTGGTGATGAACCGCAGCTGGACGCGCTATTTGACGATGCAGTCGTGGATTGATCTGATCAATAGCTACGATCTGGCGCGACGCATCAATCTGCATCTGAATATTTTCGACCTCGATGTGGGGGCGATCGTGCTGTTTGTGGCGCTCTTTATGGCGGTGGTGCTGCTCTATCCGCTGCTCTTCAAGCTGCTGCGTCGGATGCTGGAATCGCGCCTGCTCGATGCGGATGGTGATGATGACCGGAGCGACAATGTCAAAGGCTTTATCTATCTGCAGCTGCGCCAGCCGATTCGCTATCTGATCGTCTATTTTGGGCTCGATCTGTCGATTCAGGCGCTTTTTTACCGCAATGATGCGCTGATGAAGTGGAGCGGCGATCTCGCCTTTGTGGTGTTGACGCTGCTGCTCTTCTGGCTCTTTCTGCGTCTGCTCGACACGGTGGTGTCGATCAAGGTGGAGGATCTCAATCAGGCCGACATCGGCATGCGCAAAGAGCTCTTCAATCTGGTGATCCATATTATCAAAATCCTTGCCTTCTCGATGGTCTGCATTGTCATTTTGATGCATTTCGGTATCAGTGTGGCGGCGATTCTCTCCACCCTCGGCATCGGCGGTTTGGCGTTCGCACTGGCGGCCAAAGATACGCTGGCCAACTTCTTCGGCGGCATTGCCATTTTGATGGATGATCTCTTCCAGCTCGGTGACTGGGTGAAGATCAAGGACTCCGAGGGGACGGTCGCGGAGATTGGCCTGCGCAGTACGACCATCCGCACTTTCGACAATGCGTTGATTACCATCCCGAATGCGCAGGTCTCCACGCTCGATGTGATGAACTGGAGTAAGCGCCGGGTGGGGCGGCGGATCAAGATGATGCTGCAGGTGACCTATGAGAGTGATCCGGCGGATGTGCAGGCGGCGATCGAGGAGATTCGTGCGCTGCTGGTTGCCCATCCTGCTATCGCCAACCCGACCAATGCCCATGTGGGGCGCACGCGGCGGATGACCCGCTTTTACAAGCAGGAGGATCTCGAGGGGATCAAGACGACGCAGATGGTCTATCTGGATCGTTTCGGCGACTACTCGATCGATATCCTGCTCTACTGCTTCTCTACCACTATCGATTGGCAGCAGTGGCTGGCGGTGAAGGAGGAGCTGCTCTACAGCATCGCCGATATTTTCAAACACCATCGGGTCGAGTTCGCCTACCCGACGACAGAGATCAAGTATGCGCGCGGGCTGGATGATGGGGGATGATAGCAAGACATCTGTCGGTGATCTGTTGACGCGTGGATTCCCGCCTGCGCGGGAATGACCGTTTTAATGCGATTTCCCTGCGTGGCTGCAGATTTGGTTTGCAATTTTGTGCGGCGCGGTTATGGTTCGCCTCGTTTGGAAAAGTGAGCTGCGGCTCGCTTTTTTTGTTTCTTTTGCATGGGAAGTGGAACAACTTGGAACTTGAATCATCTGTTCAATCATTGTTGCAGCCGATCACCGACGAACTCGATCTGGAGATTCTGAAGGTGAGCATCGGCAGTGGTGGCCATAGCCAGCTGCTTAGGGTGGTGGTGGATCGCGCTGGTGGTGTCGATTCCGATCATCTGGAGCGGGTGAGCCGTGGATTGGCGCTGCAGCTGGATGCGGAGGATCTGATCAAGGGGGCGTATCGTCTGGAGGTGAGCTCGCCGGGGCTGGATTGGCCGCTGGAGAGCGAAGCCGATTTCAGCCGTTATCGGGATGAGTGGGTGAAGGTGTTCTTCATCGACGGCACCACCTGCGAGGGGCGCAATCTGGGCGCGGCCATGCAGGATGATACGTTGGTGTTCACGCTGTTGTGCGAAGCAGAAAAAAAGGGTTATCAACGCGAAGAGCGGATTTCCATGGCCGATGTCACCAAGGTGGTGCGGGCGATTAACTGGAAAGAAGTCTCGCGCAAGAAATAGAGGAACGAGAGAATGCAATCATGAACGTAGAGATATTACAGGTCGCGGATGCAGTCGCGCGGGAAAAATCAGTAGAGCGGGAGCTGGTGCTCGAAGCGATGGAGCAGGCGTTGAAGACAGCGGCGCGGCGCACCTATCCCGGCAAAGAGGTGGCTGCGGAGATTGACCGCACCACCGGCGAGATTCGCCTGTTTCATGTGCGCACCGTGGTGGAGTTGGCGGAGGGCGAGGAGCTCGATGAAGAGAATGAACTGACGCTCGAGCAGGGTCAGGCGCTCGATCCCGAGGCGGAGCTGGGCAGTGAGTTCCGTACTCCGTTGCCGCCGATTGAGTTGGGGCGCATCGCTGCGCAGACCGCCAAGCAGGTGATTAATCAGAAGATTCGTGAAGCCGAGCGTGAGCGGGTGATTGCCGAGTATGAGCCGCGAGTCGGCGAGCTGATCACCGGTATCGTCAAGCGGGTGGAGCGCGGCAATGTCTATGTCGATCTCGGCCGTGGCGAGGCGGTGATGTATCGCGAAGATCTGCTGCCGCGCGAGAGTTTCCGTCAGGGCGACCGTGTGCGTGCCTACTTGCGCGAAGTGCGTAATCAGTCGAAGGGGCCGCTGGTCTTCATCTCCCGTTCCGATGCCGGCATGGTGCTGCGCCTCTTTGAGCAGGAGGTGCCGGAGATTCAGGATGGCACGATCGCCATTCAGGCGATTGCCCGCGATCCTGGTTCGCGCAGCAAGATTGCCGTGATCTCCACCGATCCGACCATCGATCCGGTCGGCGCGTGTGTCGGTATGCGCGGTGCGCGTGTGCAGGCGGTGGTCAATGAGCTGCATGGCGAGAAGATCGATATTATCGAGTGGACAGAAGATCCGGCCGCCTTTGTGGTCAATGCGCTGGCACCGGCGGAGATCGAGCGCGTGCTGGTCGATGAAGCGACCAACACCATCGAGGTGGCGGTGAGCGAAGAGAACTTGGCCATTGCCATTGGTCGGCGCGGGCAGAATGTGCGCTTGGCCTCCGAGCTCTCCGGCTGGCAGATCGAGCTGATGAGTACCGGCGAGGAGAAAGAGCGTCGCCACGAAGAGGCGGCCAAGGCGTGCGCCATCTTCCAAGAGGGGCTCGATGTCGATGAGGATTTCGCCACGGTGCTGGTCGATGAGGGCTTCTATACCATGGAAGAGCTCGCCTACTGTGCGCTGGAGGATATTGCCAATATCGAGGGGCTGGACGAAGAGGTGGCGACCGAGCTGCAGAATCGCGCCCGCAATGCGCTGCTCGATCAGGCGTTGCAGCAGAGCAGTGAGGCGAGCGAATCGTCACTGACGCTGCTCGACCTCGAAGGGATGACGCGCGAAATCGCCGAGCAGTTGGCGGCGCGCGAGATGGTGACGGTCGAGGCGCTGGCCGATGCGGCGGTGGATGAGATTGACGATATTGAAGGATTGAGTCAGGAGCAGGCGGAAGCGTTGATTCTGGCCGCACGTCAGGCATCGGGCTGGTTTGACTGAGGCTCGGCGCAGCGAACCGATGCGCCGCTGTCTGGCGTGTCGGGCATCACTGCCGAAGCGTGAGATGATGCGCTTGGTGGTGGATGAGGATGGGGTCATCTGGCCCGATCTGCTGCACAAGGCACCGGGGCGCGGCAGTTATCTCTGCATGCAGGCTGCGTGTCTGGATAGGATGAACGACAAGCGTCTGCAGGCGTTGAAGGCGAAGTTCTCGATTGTGCTGCCGCAGTGGCAGCGCTTGCGGGAGCAGATGGCAGCGGTGCTGCAGCAGCAGATCAAACAGCTGTTGTCGCGTCAGATTGCGACAGTGGCGATCGGCAGAGATGCAGTGATGCACCGACTATGGAATAATGCGCCGCTGCTGCTGCTGAGGGCTGCCGACGCTGGCGATGCGCTGGTGCGTCAGATCGATGCGGGTCTGGCCAAGCGCACTGAGGCGGGCAGCGTTCATCAGTTATGTGATGTGACGTCCCGAGTCTGGCTTGGCGAGATGTTGGGGCGAGAAGATGTTGCGATTGCAGGGGTTGAGGCGCATGGCCCGGCCGCTGCGATAGCGAAGAAGTTGAATATATATTGCGTGTGGTATGCACGCATAAGGGTATTGGGAAAAACGAACTGATGAAGCGAATTCTTGATTTAGCAAAAGAACTGAATGTGGATGCCAACGAATTGCAGGCGGTCGCGCAGCGCTGCAATGTGGCGGTGAGCGGGCCGACCAGCACGCTCGATGTCGATGATCAGGAGAAGATTCGCAAGGCGGTGCAATCATCCGCCAAGTCCGATAGCAAAAAGGCGGGCAGCAAAACATTGTCGCTGAAGCGGCCGATGGTCGCCGGCCAGTCGCGCAGCAGCGGTCAGGTCGAGGGGCGTGGCCGGACAGTGGAGGTGGCGGTGCGCCGTCGCCATGTGCCGGTCGCCAAGAAGCCAGCCGCAACACCGGCCGCAGCGCCCGAAAAACCGGTAGCGCCCGCAGCGAAAGTTCCGACCGCCAAGGCAGCGACGGTGACGAAGAAGGCATCAGTATCGCCGGCGCAGCGCGCTGCCGCAGCGGTGGAGAAGAAGCGCGAAGCCGCCGCAGTTGCCAAACCCGCCGCGCCTGCATCAAGCCAAACTACCCGGACAGTTTCAACACCGGCAGAAGCAAAGCCGACCTTAAGCCGTAAGACACCGGCTGCCGATGCCGCAGCGGGCAAGGCTACAGCGAAACCGGCAATCAAGCCTGCCGATGCGGCGCGCGCCGCAGTCAACAAAGCCGCGCAGGAGCGCAGTGAGGCGCAGCGCGCCCAGCAGGCGGCACGTCGTAATCAGGCCGCGCAGCGTCCGCAGGCGGGGCAACGTCCAGCCGGCCAGCGCCCACAATTGAGTCAACGCCCACAGGCGGGGCGTCCTGGTGCAAATCGCCCCGGCGGCAACCGGACAACGGCGCCACGTCCGACGGGTGCAGGCGGGCAGAAGGGGCCGCGTACCACCATTCGTCGTGGTTTGACACCGGCGCAGATCGCCGCCATGAAGGCGCCGAGTTCATCGGTGAAACAGATTGAGAAGAAAATCTCCGAAGATCGGGCGGCACAGCGTCGCTCCAACAATCGTCCGCAGCAGCAGCGTCCGGGTGGCGCGGCCGGTGAGCCGCAGCGTCGTGCGCCCTCTGTGGCAGTCGCACCGGATGCCGGCGCACCGGCAGCACCAGCAGGGCAGCAGCGTCGTCGCGGTCCGGGCGGTGCGCGTCCGCAGCGCCGTCTTTCGCCGGCGGAGAAGGCGGCACGCCGCGCTTACTCTGCCAAACGCAATCAAATCCTCTCACCGGAAGAGGAGGAGCGTCAGGCGCGTCTCGCCCGCGGTAGTGGCGGGCGTCGCGGTAAGCGCACGGTGACCAAGGATGATGAGGCATTTGTGGTGCGGACGGTGGAGTTCACCGATCCGATTCTGGTCTCTGAGTTGGCCAGCCGTATGGCGTTCAAGAGTGCGGAAGTGGTTAAGAAACTGTTTGAGCTGGGGATTCCGGCGACCGTCAATGAGGCGATCGACGGCGATACAGCGACACTGATTATTGAGGAGTTCGGCCATAAACCGAAGCTGATCAACGATGCGGCAGTAGAAGATGTGCTTGTTGAGGATCTCTCCGATGATAACGAGGAGGATCTCGAACCGCGTCCGCCGGTCGTGGTGGTGATGGGTCACGTCGATCACGGCAAGACCTCGATCCTCGATGCGCTGCGCAAGGCCAATGTGGCCGGCGGCGAGGCGGGCGGTATCACCCAGCATATCGGTGCTTACATGGTGAAGCTGGATAGTGGCGAGCGGGTGGTCTTTGTCGATACCCCCGGCCATGAGGCGTTTACCGGCCTGCGTGCCCGTGGCGCGAAGTTGACCGATGTGGCGGTGCTGGTGGTGGCCGCCGATGATGGCGTGATGCCGCAGACCGTGGAGGCGTTGAACCATGCGCGGGCGGCCGGCGTGCCGATGATCGTGGCGGTCAACAAGATGGATAAAGAGGGCGCCGATCCCGATAAGGTGATGCGTCAGCTTGCCGAGCATGAGATTGTGCCGGAGGAGTGGGGTGGTGATACCATCTTTGTACAGGTCTCCGCCCATACTGGACAGGGGCTCGATGAGCTGCTGGAGATGCTGGCGCTGCAGACCGAGATCCTCGAGCTGCGTGCCAATCCGAAGCGGCGCGGTAAGGGTATTGTGGTGGAGTCGCGTCTCGACAAGGGGCGTGGTCCGGTGGCCACGGTGCTGGTGCAGAATGGCACGTTCCACCGTGGCGATACTGTGGTGGTTGGCTCGGCGACCGGGCGACTGCGTGCGATTGTCGATGAGAATGGTGTGCAGCATCGCACTGCCGGCCCGTCGATCCCATTTGAGCTGCTGGGCTTGGATAGCGTGCCGGAGGCGGGGCAGGAGATCTACGCCGTCGAGAATGAGAAACAGGCGCGCGATATTGTCCGCTACCGCAAAGAGAAGGAGCGTGAACAGGGTGCTGAGGCGCAGAAACGTGCCAGCCTCGATGAGCTCTTTGCCAGCATGCAGAGCGGCGTGAAAGAGGTGCCGGTGCTGATCAAGGGCGATGTGACCGGTTCGGTTGAGGCGATGGCGGAGTCATTGGCCAAGGCGGGCACCGATGAGGTGAAGGTGAAGGTGGTGCACAAGGGGATTGGTGGCATCACCGAGTCCGATGTGATGCTCGCTTCCGCCTCCAATGCAATCATTATCGGCTTCAATGTTCGCCCCGAGGTCAAGGCGAAGAAGCTGGCCGAGGCGGAGGGTGTCGATGTCCGCTTCTACAAGGTAATCTACGACGCGATCGACGAAGTGAAGGCGGCGATGGCCGGTGTATTGGCGCCGGATGAGGTGGAGAAGGCGACCGGCGTGGCCGAAGTGCGCGAAGTGTTCCAAGCACCGAAGGTCGGCGCGATTGCCGGCTGCTACATGGTCGATGGCTATGTCACACGCGGCTCACATGTGCGTGTGTTGCGCGAAGGGGTGCTGATCTATGATGGCGTGCTCAACTCGCTGCGCCGCTTCAAGGACGATGTCAAAGAGGTCAAGGCCGGTTACGAGTGTGGTATGAGTGTGGAGAAATTCAACGACGTGAAGGTGGGCGATACGTTCGAGTTCTACGTCATTGAAGAAGTGGCGGCGACGCTCTGATACCGGCGACGGTGAAAGCCATTCACATCAACAACGCGGTCATTCCCGAGGGTTCTATCGGGAATCCACGCAGTGATGTATCCCCGATAAAGGCTCTCGGGGATGACGGGATCGTTTTTCTAAAGGACGATGTATAATTTGGAGATGCATAATTTCATGCGATTGCTTTGGGCGACGGTGTTGATCTCCGGTTCTTTTTTCCATGTCTGCTAATCAGGCCGGCCGGCGTTTTCTGGCCGATATTCAGCGGCTGTTATCGACGCTGCTCTATCGTGATGTGGCCGATCCGCGGCTGGCCAATCTCACCATCACACGGGTGGAGTCCTCCGGTCGCCAGCTGGTGACAGTGTGGGTCTATCGCAGTTTTGCTGCGGATGAGGCGGGTGATATTCCCGCCGTACTGCAGTCGCTGCAACGGATGACGCCGCACTTTGAGCATGAACTGCGCCGCGCGCTGCCGAGACGGCGGCTGCCGAGTCTGCGATTCTGCTGGGATGAGAATTTCGAGAAGAGCGGTGATGTGTTGCAGATGCTGCGCGAACTGGAGCGACCGTGAACGCGCTCGCTGAATCCCGTCTGACGCCTCTCTTGGCCGATGTCGATTGGCAGCCGGCGCTTGATGCGATCGCGGCGGCTGAGCGGATTGT
>JALUXN010000170.1 GCA_027018975.1 Mariprofundaceae bacterium
AAGCATGAACAGCAGCAACAGCAGCAGCAGCGTGGAGAGCACTGTCCAACCCAGAAACAGCGTCACCACCATCGTCACCAGTGTAGCCAGAATGTAGATCCACCCCTCGGGTGCAAAAGGAATATCGCCGCGCGCGCGGCCAAAAATCGGTTTCAAATCACTCATAGGCGCAACCTAGCCCGCAACTTTCACGATTGCCACCGCTATACGACCACGCCGCGCGAATCTGCCACCGCGCTGCAAACAGTGCTGCGGAGCGGGTTGCGTATTGCGCGCACACACGCCAGCGTTTGGCCACCGTCACACAAAGGAGAATCCATGAGCGAATCCACCACAAACGATGCGCAGCCTATCTTCAGCCTGCAGAAGCTCTACATCAAGGACTGCTCCTTTGAGAACCCCAACGCGCCCACCGTCTTCACCACGCCGAGCGAACAGCCGCATATCGAGCTCAACCTCAGCCTCAACCATCAGCAGCTCGACACCGAGCACTGGGAGGTCACCCTGCACATCTCGGTAATCACACGCGATCAGGAGTCGCAACAGCTGCTCTTTGAGATCGAACTGGAGCATGCCGGCCTCTTCTACATGAGCCACATCGACGAAGCCCATCTGCCGCTGCTGCTCGGAGTCGAGTGCCCGACGATTCTCTTCCCCTACACACGCCAGCTCATCAGCCAGCTCACCGTTGACGGCGGCTTCATGCCGCTGCTGCTGGAACCGATCAACTTCCGCGCCGCATTCGAGGAGAGCCAGATGCAACAAGAGTCCGAGGCGGTGATTCACTGATGCGCCGCTTGTGGTTTGCGCTCCTACTCCTGCCGCTGCTTGGCGGCTGCCTCACCGAAGCCAACCAGGGAGACGAGGCCAACACCATTGTCACCACAGTGCATCAGGCCTTTAAGAGTGGCAACTGGGATGCGGCGATCAAGCTCTATGACGAAGCATTCCTCACCACCCACTCAGCGGATGCCTGGCGACAGAAGATGATCAAACTGGGCAGCGAACTGGGTGCACTGAAGCATGTGAAGCCAACCTTCTCGCAAAAAGATCCTCGCTTCCGCGGTGACTTCTACATCTACGGATTCCTGCTCCAGTTCGAGCACGGTTCCCTCAGCGAAACACTCACCATCTACAAAGGGGTGGACAAAAAACGGATGACCATCACCGGTCACGATCTGAAGTTGAAACGCCATTGAAGAGCGCTCTCCGCTACTGGATCCTCCTCGCACTCACGCTGGCGCTGACCGGTTGCATGGGTGGAGACGACCCCATCCCGCCTGCGCAACTCAAGCAGCTCAACGGTTCATGGCATCAGCTGGATGGCAACGCCAGCATCCGCTTCTACAACGACGAAACCGTCAAACTCACCATGCCCGATGAGAATCCGCCGCTGCGTCTGCTCTCCACACTCGAAGTGATCAAAGACAAACAGATCGGCTTCGGTGTCGGCGACCGTTGGAACGGGCCGGTACATGTGGAATTACAGCCCGACGGTAAGACACTGAAACTGATCTTCCCCGGCGACACCGTCCGCAAACTGCGCTTCCAACGCACGAACTGATGCCCAGACGCCTCATGGTAATTATTCAGCTACATACTGGAACTGTTCAGATCACCCACGGTTTGTTCGATAGCAAGGCGAAAACGCGCAGTGTGCTATGGCACATGAGCATTTTCAACGCAGCTAGCGGGCAAACCGTGGGATGAGCTGAACAGTTACCCCTCATGCAGCATAACCACCCCGAACCCAGACAGTGGCTGCTGCGCTATGCGGATGGCGACCCGCGCGCTCTCGCCGAGACCCAGATCAACCAAGCCTTCGCCCGCTTAACCTTCGCCTGCGCGGGGCTGTTTTACATCATTCTGCACGCCGATCGCTTCGCGGATTTCAACGAACCCTTCATCCTCATCACCGTCACCTACTTTCTCTTCAATCTCGCCTCAATACCGCTGATCAAACGCCGGCCGATCTCACAGCTGCGCTGCCTGCTGCTGCCGCTGCTCGATGTCGGTGTGGTCTGCTTCAGCATGCTGGTCGATGGTGGCCAGAGCAGCGGCATCTTCTTTATCCTACTGGTGGTCATCCTCGGCAACAGTTTCCGCTTCGGCAACACGCTGCTGCTCTACACCCAAGGGGTCAGCCTGCTCGGACTCTGCAGCATGCTCTATTACGATCACAGCCAACTGCACACCCCGATCGATGGCTCACTCCTGCTCTGGCAGGTCTCCGCACTGATCACCATTCCGCTCTACGTCTTCCTCACCGGCAAACGCACCGAACACGCCATCCAGGCACAACTGGATGCCGAACAGAGCTCATTTGATCTGCTCGACCGCGGCCCATTGCCGGTCTTCACCTTCGATCTACTCGATCACACGCCGAAGATCCGCTACGCCAACGCCACCTTGCGCCATCTGCTTGGCCACCATCAAATTAACCTGGTCGGCGAGAGCGTCGATATCATCACCCTGCCGGAGGATGGCAAAGAGATGATCAACTTCTGCCGTGAAACCCTCGCCGCTTCCGAGACTGCGTCGGAACAACACCGCCCCCACCACATCTACCTGCGCAGCTACGATCAACACCGGCGCATGATCAAATTCATGGCATCAGCCATTCAGACCAGTTGGAAAGGTGAAGCCATCGGCGTCTGTTTTCTGATGGATATTACCGAACGCGAATCGATTCAGGATGAGCTGGAGGCAATGCGCCAACAGAACTACGTCTCCACTATGATCGCCGGCATTGTGCATGATTTCCGCAATGTGCTGACCAACATGATCGGCTATGCAGAGATCCTGCAGATGAACAGCCGCGATCAGGAGAACATCGACCAGCTGGAGCTCATCATCGCTGCCGGCGAACGCGGCACCAAGCTGATCACCAATATCCTCAAGCTCGGTCGCGGCCTCGATCCCAGATCCTCCCAAGAGCAGCGCATCACAGCCGGCGACCAGCTGGCTGTACCGTTGAAAAACATCATCGGTATCACCCGCCTGCAGCTGCCACAACACACACAACTGACCACCCATATCGACCCGGAACTGCCGGATACCGAAATCAGCCTGATGGAGATCGAGCAGATCCTGCTCAACCTGATCCACAACGCCATCCAGGCGATCCGCAACAGCGGCCATATCCACATCCACATCAGCGGCGATACCGAACACAAACTGGCCACTGCCGACAGCCCTGCGCTGCTGATTCGCGTCGCCGACAACGGCATCGGTATCCCCGAAGATCAGCTGGAACATATCTTCAA
Organism: Mariprofundaceae bacterium; assembly: GCA_027018975.1. Taxonomy (GTDB): domain Bacteria; phylum Pseudomonadota; class Zetaproteobacteria; order Mariprofundales; family Mariprofundaceae; genus Mariprofundus. The sequence continues at coordinate 3,267 of JALUXN010000170.1, forward strand.
GCCATTCTGGACCTCGCGCCAGACGCAGGGCGGCTCCGGCTTGGGACTGGCCACCGTTCAGCGTATCGTGAAACGCCGCAAAGGGGTGATCGATGTACAATCCGCTGATAACTGCGGCACGGAGTTCTGCATCGCGATTCCACCGGCTCGGCAGCGTGCTGATGCCACTGCGCAGCGCACGCCGGCCTCGCAACACGCGCCAGCAGCCGATGTGACCCGCCCACTACACATTCTGCTGGTCGATGATATGCCCGACATCCTCAACATCCACCAAGCCATGCTCGCCCGTATGGATCACCACTGCAGCACCGCAGAGAATGGCCGTCAGGCGCTGGAGATCTTCGAATCAGCAACAGAGCGGGATCCCATCGACCTGATTATCACCGACTTCCGCATGCCGGAGATGGATGGCTTGAGCTTCATTGAACATATCCGCGCAGCCGGTAACCAGCTGCCCATCATCATGATCACCGCCTTCGGCGAAGATCAGGCGCTACAAGAGGTCGGCCAACTCCATGTCCATATCCTCAACAAACCGATCAACATGAGTAAATTGCGCCTGGCCATCAACAGCGTCATGGATGAGCAGACCTAAAAGAGGCTAAGCAGCCAATCAGCCCGCCTCAAAAAACCAGCGCACCTCGGCCAGATCGTCGCGAATCGGCGCCGCCGGCAGGTTCTGCGCAATCTCCGGCCCATAGCGCTTGGCATAGAGGCGCGAATCGAGCAGCGCGATCACACCGCGATCATCCATCGTGCGGATCAACCGCCCCGTCCCCTGGCGCAGCGCGGCAATCGCCTCGGGCAGCTGAATATCGCGAAAACCATTGCCGCCGGCCGCTTCGCAGTGACGAATGCGCGCCTGCAGCAATGGATCGTTCGGCGGCGTAAAGGGCACTTTATCGATCACCACCAGACTCAACGCCTCGCCCGGCACATCGACCCCCTCCCAAAAACTGCGCGTCCCGCAGAGGATGGAGTGCGTATCGTTGCGGAACGCCTCCAGAATTGCATCGCGGCTGCCGCTCTCGCCCTGAATCAGCACATTCCACGGCAGCCGCGCCGCCAGCTCCGGCCCCACGCGATTGAGCATCTGCCACGAGGTAAACAGCGCAAACGCCCGCCCCTCGGAGGCGCGCACCAGTGTCTCGATCTCATTGATCACCGCCGCCACCCCCTCGTCGCTGAACGGATTGGGCATATGACGCGGCAGATAGATCAGCGCCTGCTTGCTGTAGTCGAACGGTGAGGGGTGAAACACCTCCTCGGCCTGCGCCACACCGAGGCGCGTTTTGGCATAATCGAAACTACCGGAGACCCGCAGCGTCGCCGAGAGCAGCACAAAGGCCGCCGGCCGGGACCAGAGATACTGCTCCAGCACCGGCCCCGTCTGCACCGGCGCCACCACATGGCGCTTGCGCTCCCCTTCTCCTTCGCACCAGCCGACATAACCCGATGGCGGTGCCTGCACCATCGCCAGTTCGGCGGCAATCTGATCGGCACGATCCGCCAAGCGCGCCAACTCCTCACCCCGCTCACGCCGCGATTCCGCCCGCTCGGCCAACACTGCCCACGACGCCTGCAACGGCTCAATCGCCGGCTGCAGCCAGTCCGCCAACACCAACCGCCCCTGCTCAATGATCTCCTGCTTGAGCGCCGGCTCATCACCCATCTCATCGAGCTGCGCCTGCATATCATTGAGCCACTGGATCAGCTTCATGCGCGTCAGCTGCACGCCGAAATGCTGGCCGGCCAAGTCAGGCAGCGCGTGCGCCTCATCGAGCACATAGGCATCAAAATCGGGCAGTAGCTCACCGAACTCGCCCGCCTTCAACACCGCATCGGAGAGCAGCAGGCTATGGTTGGTGACCACAATATCAGCCGCCTGAGCCCGCTGGCGCGCCTTCATCAGTGCACAGCGCTCAAAATCACTGCATTTACTGCCCAGACACTGCTCCGCTGTCGCCGTCACCATCGCGCCGATCCCCTTGGCGAAGACATCAAACGGCAGGCCGGCGAGATCGCCATCCTTGGTCTTCTCCGCCCAGTCGAGCACGATGAGCATCGACTTCTTCTCCCACAACTCCAGCTGCGCACCGGTGAGATACATGCTCATGCGCTGGCGGCAGAGGTAGTTCGAGCGTCCTTTGAGCAGCGCCACCTTGCGCCGCGCGCCAAGCGCCTTCTGCACCGCCGGCAGATCGCGATGCACCAGCTGATCCTGCAGGGCACGGGTGTGGGTGGAGATCAATACTTTATCGTGGCTGCGCAGTGCCGGAATCAGATAGGCGAGCGTCTTGCCCGTACCGGTCTCCGCCTCAGCCAGCAGCGTGCCGCCCTGCTCAAAACTGGCGGCGATCTCATCGGCCAGCTTGACCTGCTCCTCGCGGCGGCGATAACCGGGCAGCGTCGCCGGCAGCGGTGATTGATCGGAAAAATCGCGCGCCACCCGCGCCCGCAAACCGCTCATGCGGCCGATGGAGCCGATGGATGGGACAAGGGGTGCAGGCAGGCGCAGGCGTGCGGCGCACCGTCCAGCGCCCCATCGAAGCTGGCACAATCATGCTGGCGATGCGGGCAGCGCGGTTGATAGGCGCACCCCCCCTCAGCCACCGCCTCCACACTGACCTTGGCATCGGCATCCAGCGGCTGCCGCTCTGCCGGATGGGCGATCGGCCGCGCATCGAGCAGCGCGCGCGTGTAGGGGTGGCGCGGATGGGCAAAAATATCCGCCACATTGCCCTCTTCCACCACCCGCCCGGCAAACATCACCAGCAGCCGGTCGGTAATATGGCGCACCACCGACAGATCGTGTGAAATAAAGAGATAGGCGATACCGGTCTGCTGCTGGATATCCTTGAGCAGATTGAGGATCTGCGCCTGCACCGAAACATCGAGTGCCGAGACCGGCTCATCGAGCACCAGCACCTTCGGTGCCACAATCAGCGCCCGCGCAATACCGATCCGCTGTCGCTGGCCGCCGGAGAACTGGTGCGGATACCGATCCATGCCCGAGGCATCCAGCCCGCACATCGCCAGCGTGTCGGCGACCTGCTCGCGCCGCGCTGCGCGGCTCAGCTCCGGCCGATGCACGCGCAACCCCTCGGCCACGCTCTGCCAAATCTTCATGCGCGGATTGAGGCTGGCGAAGGGATCCTGAAAAACCATCTGAATATGGCGACGGCGCATGCGCAGCGCCTTGCCACTCAGGCGGCTCACCTCCTCATCACCCCAGTAAATCGCACCGTGATCCGGCTCCAGCAGCCGCATCGCCAGCCGCGCCGTGGTCGATTTGCCACTGCCGGACTCACCGACAATAGCCAGCGTCTCCCCCGCCGCCAGCGATAGCGACAGATCATTCACCGCATGCTTGGGCTTGCTGTCGCGGCGAAACATGCCGCCGGCCGCAAACTGTTTATGCAGCGATTGCAAGCGCAGCAGGCTCACCCCTCAGCCTCCGGCTGCCACGCTTGGATCGCCGCAATCAACTCCTCCTGCGGTTTGAGCTGCTTCACCTCGGGGACAAAAATCTGCATATTGGAGGAGCGCAAATGCTCCAACCAACCGGCGAGAAACTGGTGGTAGATCGTGCCCATCAGCTGCGCATCCGCCGCCGCCTGCGCACCGATATAGGCGGGGCTGGAGGCAATCTCACCGCGCACCGCGATCGACAGATTCTGCAAAATGGATTGCTGATCGCTATCCAGCGCGCAAAAGTGACCGGCCAGATCGAGATAGACCAGCCACGGACGACCCGGTTCACAGCCAGCGTGGCAAGCCACCATCTGCGCCAAATCGGGCAACGGCGCAGCTGAAAAACGGTGCACAACCGCATGGGCAAAGATACCACGCATCAAGAAATCAAACCGCCCCGCCCGCTGCTGACGCACCAGCCCCTGTGTCCGATCCTTCTTCAGTCGTACACCCAACCAGGCCGCAATCGCCTGCTGATCGATCAGACGTGCATCACCCGCCTGCAGCGGCTCCGCATAAACCACCTGACGCCACCGCTGATCATCCTGCAAACGCCATGCGGCCGCTGCCGAAGGAGAGAGCGCATCGATCGAAAAACAGTATCTCAAGAGGCTGCTCCGGCCAGTTCACTGACCACCGGCAAGCCGGTTTCGGGATTGAGCGACATACAGATCTCGCCTCGGAGCAGCTTAAGCAGATCACGCCCGACCAGTTCATAGCGCCAACCATGCAGACACGCCACATCCGGCGCCTCGCCCTGACAGCGATAGCCCCACGACGCAAGCGCAGATAGATCGGACTTACTGGAGAGAATCGAGGCGGCAATCTCCCCCTCCTCCGCCTTCAGGCGCAGCAATGTATCGAGCATCTCCAAGCGCAGGTCAGTACCGGGGCGGTTGTGCCGCCGTGCCGGTGGCCGTGGCCAGCTCGCTTCATCGGCCTCCATCCCCCGCCGCCAGACAGCAATTAGCTCCTCGCCGAAACGCTTAACAAAGCCCTGATTCACGCCACGCATACGACTGAACGTCGCCATATCGAGCTTTTCGCGCCGCGCAATCTCCAGCAATGCGTCGTCGCTGATCATCCGCCGTCGGGGAATATCGCGCTGCCGTGCCGCCTGTTCGCGCCAGGCTGCCAGCTGCTGCAACACAGCCAGATGTTTCCCTTTGAGTTTGGACGCCCCCTTCACCCGCCAGAGCAGAGCAGCATCATCCATCTGATAGGTTGCCGGATCGAGCAAATGCTGCTGCTCTTCGGCCAGCCATGCCGTGCGCCCGGTCGCCTCCAGCCGCTCGCGCAGATGTTGATAGACCGGCATCAGCCAGATCACATCATCGGCCGCATACTCCAGCTGCTTGTCTGTCAACGGACGCGCCTTCCAATTGGTGAATGACTCCCCCTTGGGCAGCGTTTTTTTGGTGATCCGCTGCACCAGATTGCCAAAGCCGATCTGCTGTCCATAACCGAGCAGGGCGGCGGCAATCTGCGTGTCGAACAGCGGCGTTGGCAACTGCCCGCACTGCTGGAAAAATATCTCCAGATCCTGCCGGCCGGCATGAAACACCTTGATAATCGACGGATCACACAGCACGCGCCACAGGCAGCTCAGATCATTCACCCGAATCGGATCGATCAACCAGCATGCACCGCCGCCATAGACCTGCATCAGCGCAAATTCGGCGTAGTAAGTGCTTTCGCGATGAAATTCAGTATCCACACAAAGGGTGTGGCACGCCGCCATCGCACGACAGGCTTCGTGCAGGGCGTCTAATGTATCAATAAATTGTGGGGTGGGAGAACTCATGCCGCAGAAGCTAACAATTTGCGCAGCCCCTTGCCACGAAGAGACCACACGCATAACTATTCATCCACGAACCAAGAAACGCGCCCGGCGCCTGACTGCCCTGCGGGTGCCCTCGCCGGCGAGGAAAAACGGGCGCGACTTCGCTGCTTCATCCCGTTTTCCCACTTGTCTCGGCAGTCAGCCAATCGGGAAAATCAATCATTTTTACCCTCCTTTTAGATCTGCCGCTGAGTGCATCTTTCAACGGAGAAAAGCGGCAAGGCCGCGGCCGTTGAAACATGCGCTCAGCGGGCACCCGAAGGGCAGAGATAACGGAGGCGGCTCTCTTTGGTTCTTTCTTTGCCGCCAAAGAAAGAACAAGGCCACGTCCACTCCACAAACAACACCCCCGCAGATTCCCAACACACGCCCATTCAGGAGCCAGATCAGGCCGCGCTGTCAAGCATTTTCAATCCCGCACACACCACTTTTCCCGCTGGCATACGCCCCATCGTTCTGCTACTGTCCCCGCCCGTCATGAATCATCAAACTAAATTTATTTTTGTTACCGGCGGGGTAGTGTCGTCGCTCGGAAAAGGTATTGCTGCAGCGAGTCTTGCGGCACTCTTTGAGGCGCGGGGTCTGCGCATTACGATGCAGAAACTCGACCCGTATATTAACGTCGATCCAGGCACCATGAGCCCGTTCCAGCATGGCGAGGTCTATGTGACCGACGATGGCGCGGAGACAGATCTCGATCTCGGCCATTATGAGCGCTTCACGCACGCCACCATGTCCAAACGCTCCAACTACACCACCGGCCGCATCTACGAATCGGTGATCCGACGCGAACGGCGCGGCGATTATCTGGGTGCGACGGTGCAGGTGATCCCGCATATCACCGATGCGATCAAAAACGCTGTCCTGACGCTCGCCTCGGACGATGTCGATATCGCACTGGTGGAGATCGGCGGCACGGTCGGTGATATTGAGTCCCAACCGTTCCTCGAGGCGATTCGCCAGCTCCGTTTCGATCTCGGCCGCGAAAACACCGCCTACATCCACCTGACGCTGGTGCCCTACATCGCTTCGGCTGGCGAGATGAAATCGAAGCCGACCCAGCACTCGGTGAAAATCCTGCGCGAGATCGGTATCCAGCCGGATATCCTGCTCTGCCGCTCCGATCACCCCATCCCCAAGAGCCAGAAAGATAAAATCGCTCTCTTCTGTAACGTCGATCGCGATGCGGTGATCGATGCACCCGATGTCGACACCATCTATGGTGTGCCGCTCTCGCTGCGCGAAGGCGGGCTTGGCTCGGTCGTCTTGAATCATTTTGGACTGCCGGATTCCGAGCCGGATCTATCGGTCTGGGAGGATATCTGCCGCCGCATCCGCGAACCCAAAGATGTAGTACGCATCGCCATGGTCGGCAAATATGTCGAGCTGGCCGATGCCTATAAATCGGTCAATGAGGCGCTCTTCCACGGCGGCATGGCGCACGGTGTGCGGGTGAAGATCGACTACATCGATGCCGAATCGCTGGAGAAAGACGGTACTGGCGCACTAGCCGGTGTCGATGGCATCTTGGTGCCCGGCGGCTTCGGCCAGCGCGGCACCGAGGGCAAAATTGCCGCCATCCGCTACGCCCGCGAGAAGAAGATCCCCTATCTCGGCATCTGCCTCGGCATGCAACTGGCGGTGATCGAGTATGCACGCAATGTAGCAGGACTGACCGGCGCCATCAGCAGCGAATTTGATGAGCGCGCTGAGCATCCCGTCATCGCCCTGATGACCGAGTGGGAGCAGGAGGGCGCGCGCGTACAGCGCAACTCCGAGAGCGACCTCGGCGGCACGATGCGTCTGGGCGGCTACCCCTGCAAGCTGTTGCCCGACACCCACGCCTTTGCTGCTTATGGTGAGACGGAGATTCGCGAACGCCACCGCCACCGCTATGAGTTCAACAACACCTACCGCGCCCAGCTGGAGGCGGCCGGCCTGATTGTCTCCGGCACGCTGCCGGACGATTCACTGGTGGAGATTGTCGAGGTGCCGGATCACCCGTGGTTCGTCGCCTGCCAGTTCCACCCCGAATTTCTCTCCCGACCCTACGCGCCGCATCCGCTCTTCGCCGCCTTTGTGGCGGCCAGTAAAACGCAGGCGGGTCTATGAGTCAGCGGCGCGTTCAGGTTGGCAATCTCTCTATTGCCAACGATCTGCCGCTGGTGCTTTTAGCCGGCCCCTGTGTCATCGAGGGTGAAGATTTTACCCTGAAAACCGCCGAGCAGATCGCCGCCATTGCGGCGCGCTGCGGTGTGCCGCTGGTGTTCAAATCGAGCTTCGACAAGGCTAACCGCACCAGCAAAGATGGCTTCCGCGGGCCGGGGCTGGATGAGGGACTGCGTATTCTGCAGCGGGTAAAGGATGAGCTGGGCTTGCCGGTGGTGACTGACATCCACGAAACCCATCAGGTTGCAGCGGTCGCCGAGGTGGCGGATATCTTGCAAACGCCCGCATTCCTCTGTCGGCAGACCGATTTCATTACCGCTGTAGCGGCAGCCAACAAACCGGTCAACATCAAAAAGGGGCAGTTTCTGGCGCCGTGGGATATGCAGCATGTGCTGGAGAAGGCGCAGGCGGGCGGTAACAATCAGATCATGCTCTGCGAACGAGGCGCGAGTTTCGGTTACAACAATCTGGTCTCCGACATGCGTTCGCTGCTGGTGATGCGTGAATTTGGCGCGCCGCTGGTTTATGACGCCACCCACTCGGTACAGCAGCCGGGCGGCTTGGGTGGCGCTACCGGCGGCAACCGCGAATATGTGCCGGGGCTGGCGCGCGCCGCCGTCGCCACCGGAGTCGCCGCCCTCTTCATGGAGGTGCATCCCGAGCCCGATCAAGCGCTCTCCGACGGCCCGAATTCGCTGGCGCTGGCCGATCTCGAAGCGCTACTGACCACCCTGAAACAGCTCGATACCATCGTCAAAACGAGCTGATCACGTTGACCCCTGCCAACTCCACCGCACATCTGGCGATCGATCGACACGTCGCCCAGAGTCGGATGGAGTTTTTGGTCGAGAACCTGCCGGTCTCTATCTTTGCTGTCGTCATCGGCATTCTGGTACTCGATGCGGTCTTTTTCGATCTGGTTGATCGCACCACACTGATAGGCTGGAACATCGCCGCCTTTGCCGTAGCAGGATTCCGCTACTGGGTCTATCGCCGTATCCAATCGCGCTTGCATGATGCCTCGACACTACCTGCCGATGAGCGGCTGATCCTGCTCTCCGCCACCGCCACGGGCATCATCTGGGGCACGGCGTCGATCCTCTTCAGCTTGCAGGGCGATCTCTTCGATTGGGTGTTTCTCGCCTTTTTTATGGTCGGCTACGCGACCGGTGCAGCATTCAGTACATCGGCGCTACTGCCGGCCTGTGCTGGCTACTTCTTCCCGACACTGGTTCCGCTGACCATCTGGTTCTTT
>JALUXN010000171.1 GCA_027018975.1 Mariprofundaceae bacterium
GGCCAAGTTGGCTGCCGGTGAGCTGTTATTGATTGTCGGCACCCATGCGCTGTTGAGTGAGGATGTCCATTTTGCCAACTTGGCGCTGGCGCTGGTGGATGAGCAGCATCGCTTTGGCGTGCGTCAGCGCTGGGCGTTGGCGGATCAGAGTGGCGCGGCGGTACATCTGCTGGCGATGACGGCGACGCCGATTCCACGCACACTGGCACTGTCGCTCTATGGCGATATGGATCTCTCGGTGATGCGGGGGATGCCAGTCGGGCGCAAACCGGTGGAGACGCGCGTGATTGGCATGCAGAAGATGGCATCGCTGCGGGCGGGGATGCAGCGGATTCTGGCGCAGAATGGATTGATCTACTGGATTGTGCCGCGTATCGATGAAGATGAGAGCGGCGCGTCAGTCGAGCAGCGGGTGGCGCTGTTGACGCGCTATTTCCCTGATGCGGCGGTGCGCGGTCTGCATGGGCGGATGAAGGCTCAGGAAAAACAGGCGGTGTTGGCGGCGTTTGCCCGTGGTGCGTGCAAGATCCTCGTTTCCACAACGGTGGTGGAGGTGGGGGTGAATGTGCCGGCGGCGCGGTTGATGGTGATTGAGCAGGCGGAGGGGTATGGCTTGTCGCAGCTGCATCAGCTGCGCGGGCGTGTCGGGCGCTCCAGTGATCAGGGTTATTGCATGCTGGTGGTGGGTGAAGAGGCCTCGCCAACGGCAGCAGCCCGCTTGCAGCAGATGGTCGATTGTCACGACGGATTGGCGTTGGCAGAGGCGGACTTGGCGTTACGCGGCAGTGGTGATGCCATCGGCACGCGCCAGCACGGCGATGCCGGTTTCCGGCTGTTGGATGTGGCAGAAGATGCGCCGCTGATTCAGCAGTGGTTTGCGGCGTTGCCGGATGTGAAGGTGAGCGATGTCATGCAACGATTCTGGCGCCCGCTCGCCGATGCAGTGGAGTAATTAGCTGTGCGTGTGGTTGGGATTGAACCACGCAGTACGCAGAGTGTAACTGAATAATTACCGCAGATCTCAGCTTGGCCTTACGCTGTGTAACTCTGTGCCCTCTGTGGTGAAACGCTCTTCCGGTAAGCGCAGTGTGCTGCGGTGGTTAGCGGTTCAGATTGAGTACATCCTGCATGTTGTACCAGCCGCGCGGTTGGGTGGATAGCCAGTGGGCGGCGCGTACTGCGCCGCGGGCAAAGACCATGCGGTCGGCGGCCAGGTGATTGATCTCGATACGCTCTTCATCGGCGATAAACATCGCTTTGTGTTCGCCGACAATGTTGCCGCCGCGCACCACTGAGAATCCAATGCTGCCCGGTTTTCTGGCACCGGTGATGCCATCGCGCGCGCGCACAGCGACATCGGATAGATTGACCTGACGGCCGCGTGCCAGTGCTTCGCCCATGGCTAGGGCTGTGCCGCTTGGTGCATCGACTTTGTGGCGGTGGTGCGCCTCGAAGATCTCCGCATCGTAGTCGTGATCCAGTACTGCCGCCGCCTGCTCGATCAGATTGAGTGCCAGATTGACGCCGACAGAGTAGTTGGCGGCCATGACCACTGCCGATTGCGCCAGTGTCTGTTGCAGCTGCTGCATCTGTTCCGGTGTAAAGCCGGTGGTGCCAATGACGATGCGCATGCCCTGTTCGGCAACATAGGCGGCGTGTTCAAGGGTGGCTACGGGGGCTGTGAAGTCGATGAGGATGTCAGCCTCGGGTGCCTGCGACAGCGTGCTGATCAACGGTATCCCGAGGGTCTCGATCTGCGCCACTTCGCCGGCATCGCGGCCGAGCATCTCGGAACCGGGGCGTTCGGTGGCGGCGACCAGTGTGGTGTGGCGGTGTTCGCTGACTGCCCGAACCAACATGCGCCCCATGCGGCCGGAGGCACCGGCGACGATGATGCGTTGTGGGTGGCTCACTTGCTCTCTCCGGCGAGTTCGTCCCAGAACTCTTTGACCTTGTCGAGGAATGAAGAGCGCTCGGGATAGAGCTCATCGCCCGCCTCGTTGGCGAATTCGCGCAGCAGCTGTTCTTGGCGGGCGCTCATCTTCTTCGGCACAGCGATCTGGACGCGCACA
>JALUXN010000172.1 GCA_027018975.1 Mariprofundaceae bacterium
ATCCGGTATGGCTTGTTGGAGCCATCAGAGACCAGATAGACCGCGAACTCACCCTTCGGATGCTCCACCGCCTGATAGATCTCGCCCTTGGGCACATGGAACCCTTCCTGGAAATATTTGAAGTGGTGGATCAACGCCTCCATATCCGTCTTCATCTCGCGACGCGGCGGATTGGTCAGCTTATAATCCTCGATCTTCACCGGGCCGGGATTGTTCTCCAGCCACTCGACACACTGGCGCATAATGCGGTTGGACTCGCGCATCTCCTCGACACGCACCAGATAGCGATCGTAGCAATCGCCGGTCACACCCACCGGAATATCAAAATCGAGCTGATCATAGACATCATACGGCTGTTTTTTGCGCAGATCCCACTCCACACCGGAGCCGCGCAGCATCGGGCCTGTGAAGCCCATATCAAGCGCCGTCTGCTGATCGACAATGGCGATATCGACATTGCGCTGTTTCCAGATGCGGTTCTCAGTCAGCAGCGTCTCATACTCATCGACATAGGTCGGAAAACGCTCGGTGAACCCCTTGATCTTCTCCAGCAACCCCTCCGGCAGATCTTTAGCCACGCCACCGGGGCGAAAATAGGCGGCGTGCATGCGTGCGCCACTCACCGCCTCGTAATAGTCGAACAGATCCTCACGCTCACGGAAGCAGTAGAGAAAGACCGTCATCGCGCCAATATCAAGCGCCACCGCGCCCAGCCACATGCAGTGGTTCAAAATACGAGTGATTTCAGCATAGAGCACGCGAATATACTGCGCTCGCTCCGGCGCTTCGATGCCGAGCATCTTCTCCACCGCCAGTGCGTAAGCATGCTCATTGGCCATCATGGAGACGTAATCAAAACGGTCAAAATAGGGCACATTCTGCAGATAGGTTTTATATTCAAAGAGCTTTTCCGTACCGCGATGCAGCAGTCCGATATGCGGATCAGCGCGCTCAACCACCTCACCATCAAGCTCCAGCACCAGACGCAACACACCATGCGCCGCCGGATGCTGCGGACCGAAGTTCAGGGTATAGTTCTTAATCTCAGCCACGATCCACCCCCGGCCATGTCCGTTCTACCAGCACACGCTCCTCCAGCTTGTTCGGACGATAGACACACCGCCACTGCGACTCGTCAAAGAACATCTCCACCCGCCCGACAACCGGGAAATCCTTGCGCAGCGGATGCCCCTCAAAACCATAATCGGTGAGAATGCGGCGCAGATCAGGGTGATGGTTGAAAATAATGCCGTACATATCAAACGCTTCGCGCTCGAACCAGTTGGCTGTCGGCCACACCTCAGTCACCGAATCGACCAGATCACGCGCATTGGCGCCAATCTTAAGGCGCAGGCGTTGATTGTTCGCAATCGACAAAATATTGTAGACCACCTGAAAACGGGGTGCATCCGTCGGCCAGTCAGGCATCTCCAGCATATCGACGCCGCAGAGATCCATCAGCTGCGCAAAGCCCTGCTGGTTCTTGAGAAAGTGACACGCCTCCACCAGCGCCTCGCGCGCCAGCGTGATTTCATAGCAATCCAACCCAGCGCGGCTATCGAGCACCTGCTCACCGAATTGATCACAGAGGGCAGTCACATAGCTTGGCACATCCGCCACCTGCTCCACCCCGATATCGTCCTGTAACTTCGCTTCGCTCATCTCATCCACCTAGCGGGCAATGGTGTTGGTGCGTTTGATTTTTTCCTGCAGCTGAATAAAGCCGTAGAGCAGCGCCTCCGCAGTCGGCGGGCAGCCCGGCACATAGATATCAATCGGCACAATGCGATCACAGCCACGGGTCACGGAATAGGAGTAGTGATAATAACCACCGCCATTGGCACACGACCCCATCGAGATCACCCAGCGCGGCTCACTCATCTGGTCGTACACCTTGCGCAGCGCCGGCGCCATCTTATTACAGAGCGTACCGGCCACCACCATCACATCGGCCTGACGCGGCGAAGGGCGGAAGACAATACCGAAGCGATCCAGATCATAACGCGACGCACCAGCGTGCATCATCTCCACCGCACAGCAGGCCAAGCCAAAGGTCATCGGCCAGAGCGAACCGGCGCGGGCGCCGTTAATGAGTTTATCGGCTGTGGTTGTAATAAAGCCCTTCTCAAGAACGCCCTCTATTCCCATTGCAAGGCCCCCTTCTTCCACGCATAGATGTAACCCACAAGGAGAATCACCAGAAACATCACCATCTCGACAAAGCCGAACAGACCGATCTGATCCAGCACTACCGCCCAGGGAAAGAGAAACGCACTCTCAAGATCAAAGATCACAAACAGAATTGCCAGCAGGTAGAAGCGCACATCGATCTGCAGACGCGCATCCTCAAACGCCTCAAAACCACACTCATAAGCCGACAACTTCTCGTCATCCGGCTTCTGCTCAGCAAGAAAGAGCGTCAGCACCAACGGAGCCGCGCCCATCACCAGTGCCACCAATACAAAAATAAAGATTGGCACATATTCGTTGGCGAGATAATCCACGCCCATCAGAACCCCTCCTCACGAATTTGGAGCCCTGAAGACCCCCCTTTGAACAGGTGGTGATTGCTACCACCGGCCTGACTACCGGTCAAGGTTTCATGAACTGTTTTTAACCCTAAAATTAGCGCGGAATAAACATCTAAGCTGCATTTCATACGCCATGCGCTAGAGTTTGCGCATGGATATTTTTCACGACTGGAACGAAGCGGCCGATGGCCATCACTTACAGGGCGGCGCCATCACCGTAGGCAATTTTGACGGCGTCCACATGGGGCACGAACAGGTACTCGCAGAGACACTTGGCCACGCCAATGCTGTCGATGGCCCGATGATTGTGGTTACCTTTGAACCGCATCCGCGCGCTGTTCTGTTTCCGGAAGAAGCACCCCGCCGACTCTGTCATCTCGATGACAAATTAAATCTGCTGGAGCGAGCCGGTGTCGATGCTGTGCTACTGCTCACCTTTGACAAGGCACTTGCCGCTTGGTCGGCTGAACAGTTCACCACACAACTCCATCGCACATTCGCTTTCCGCCACATCCATGTCGGCTACGACTTCGCCTTTGGCCATGATCGGCAAGGGCATGTCGATGACCTGCGCAGACTCGGCGACAAACTGGACTTCACCGTCACCGAAGCCGCCGCCTTCGAGATGCTCGGCGCGGTGGTTTCATCCTCACGCATCCGCTCTGCCGTGGAGGCAGCCGATCTCGATCTGGCGCGTAAACTGCTCGGCCGTGACTACAGCATCAGCGGCACCGTCCTGCACGGCGATAAACGCGGCCGGCAGATGAACTTCCCGACCGCCAACATCGATGTCGCCGATCTCGCCCACCCGCCGGTCGGCATCTACGCCGTGCGCGCCACCAGCGGGCAGAAATCGTGGCTGGGCGCCGCCTATCTCGGCTACCGTCCCACCTTCAACGGCCGCACCCTGCTACTGGAAACCCACCTCTTTGACGACACGCCCAATCTCTATGATCAACGCCTGCAAGTCTCATTCGTGGAACGCATCCGCGAAGATCGCACCTTCACCGGCCACGACGATCTCGCCGAGCAGATCGCCAAAGATTGCCAAGCCGCCCGCTCAATTCTGAGCGCGTAAAACGAGATGATTACTCCGCCGGTGCCGGCACCCCGTCGTACACCAATTTATACTCGATCGCATCATTGAGCGCCCGGTAGGCCGCCTCGAGCACATCAGTCGAGACCCCGACCGTATTCCACTTGTTCGCTCCATCCGACGACTCAATAAGCACCCGCACCGCCGCCTCGGTCGCCTCTTTGGTCGTTAGCACCCGCACTTTGAAGTCGGTCAGAAACATCTCCTCCAGACCGGGATAGGCATCCACCAATGCCGCGCGCAGCGCACGATCCATCGCGTTGACCGGCCCGTTCCCCAGCGCGGCCGCATGGCGCAACTGCCCCGCCACCCGCACCTGTACCGTTGCCTCCGACTCCGGTGCCTCATGATGCCCCCGCTTCTCGTCATAGACGCGAAACCGCACCAGCTCAAAATGGCGCTGAAACCGCCCCATCGAGCGACGCAACAGCAGTAAAAACGACGCATCCGCCCCCTCAAAGGCATAACCCATCGCCTCCAGCTCTTTGATCCGCTTCAGCGCCTCCGCCACCGTCGGTTCATCCGCCGACAGCCCGGCTTCCGGCTCCAACTGCTGCATTTTACTGAGAATATTACTCCGCCCCGCCTGATCCGAGACGAGAATCCGCTGCCTATTCCCCACCCGCAGCGGATCGATATGCTCATAGAGATCACGCTGTTTGCGCACCGCCGAAACATGAATCCCACCCTTATGGGCAAAGGCATTCTGTCCGACAAACGGCTGATGCTGCCACGGCAGGCGATTGGCCATCTCGTTGACAAACTGGGAGAGCGAGGCGAGCTCACTCAACTTCTCATCCGACACACCACAATCGATGCCAACCTTCAGTTTCAAAACCGCCATCAGCGAGATCAAATTGGTATTCCCGCAGCGCTCACCCAGGCCGTTGATCGTCCCCTGCACATGCGTTGCACCCGCGCGCACTGCCGCCACCGAATTGGCCACCGCCATTTCACAATCGTTATGGGCATGAATGCCGATCGTCTGCGTGCCGAACCGCCGCTTCACCTGCGCCACCGCCTCAAACAATGGAAAGGGGATCGAGCCGCCGTTGGTGTCGCACAACACCAGTGCATCCGCCCCCGCCGCATCCGCAGCTTCAAGCACCTGCAGCGCATAGCCCGCATTGCAGCGATAACCATCAAAGAAGTGTTCCGCATCAAAGAAGACCGTCTCCACATGCCTCTTCATCACCGCGATCGAATCATGCACCAGCTGCAAATTCTCCTGCAGCGAGATACCCAGCGCCTTGCTGACATGCAAATCCCAGCTCTTGCCGAACAGGCAGACCGCATCCGCACCGCTACTCATCAGCTGCTGCAAGCCTTGATCTGCCGCAGCATCACCACCGGGTCGCGCCGTCGAACCAAATGCGACCAACCGACTCCGCGACCAGTGCCGGTCGCGCATCTTCTCAAAAAAGAGCGTGTCCTTCGGGCTTGCACCCGGCCAACCGCCCTCGATCCAATCCATACCGAAATCAGCCAGCCGCTCGGCGATACGTACTTTATCGGCGGCGGAGAAGCTAATACCCGCCGTCTGCGCACCATCGCGCAGCGTCGTATCAAACAGCTGCACACGCCCCGGCAGCGGCAACGTCGGTAACGCAGCAGGTTCAGCGCATGAGTGATTCATATCAATGCTCACATGACCCCCTCACTATCCATGACAGCAGACTGGCTACCCATCCCCCGGCGCAAAGTGTGTCACCGAGAAGGCATGCTCCCACCCCTGCCGGGAGTGGGCGATCACCTTGAAGCGGTAGAGCCCCTTAGGCAGATCCTCGTTGATATGCAGCAATACATCCTGACGGCCGGCGCTGTCGAAATGGAGATGCGAACGCTCCAGCCGATACTGATCGGGCTTCAATCCCACCACCTTGAGATCAATATCCACCGGCCGATAGAGCTTATGCGCCAAGCTGATACGGTATTCGAGGATCTTATTCCCCTGCCACGCCTCGCTGCGATAGACGGAGAACTCCTCGCTCTGGTAGTTCAAGATGCCGATCACAAAACAGGCCGCGCCAATCAACGTTGCGATCAACGACGCCTTGGCACGCACAAAGAATGAGGCGATCGAGCTGCGACCATCATGGCTCACGCGCCCCTTCTCCTCGCCAATGGCAAAACTGAGCAGCCCCGGACCATCCCACTTCTTGCTCTTGGCATGCAGCGAATCGCAGGCGGTGACGCACTCGCCGCAATTCACGCAGGAGTCGAACACCTCCGTCTTGCGCGGATCGATCTCCAGAAAACAGGAATCGACACAGTAGTGGCAGGTCGCGCAGTGGTCGCTGCGGCTGGCGTCATAGTGGATGTGCAACGTCTCTTTGGTTTTGAAAGAGTGCTGCCAGACGCGGTAGATACACATATATTTGCACATCAAATGGCGGATCACGCCAATATCGAGCATAAAAACCGCCACGCAGACAATGTAAATCCAGTAGAGCGAGCCGGCCAGCTGCGCATCCTCCTGAAAGGTGAGGAACGACCAGATCGCCGACGGCGGAAAGAAGTAGAGCAGCGGAATCAACGCCGCCAGCATCGCCGGCAGCAGCAGACCGATCGCCAGCAGCAGATAATTGACCAGCGAGCGCCGGCGCACCGCCACCTGCATCTTTTCGCCGCTAAAATCCATCATCTGCGCACGGCGACCGAGCAGCTTTTCAGTCAGCCAGTTGGCATACTCGGAGACCGTATTCTGCGGACACATCCAGCCGCAGAAGACCGCCCCGACCAGCGAGTACATCATCACCAGCAGGCTGGCAATAAAGACCCAGAACCCCATGACAATGAAAATATCGGAGAACCAAATCTGCCGATCGAGAAAGACGATACCGCCGGAGAGGGTGTCGATGCGGAACAGACCGGTGGTCGGAATCAGAATCAGAATCAGCACGGTCAACACCTGCACCGCGCGGCGCGCCGGATGCAGCTTGGTCGCCCCCGGCACATGTTCGACCACAATCGGAATCTGTTTTAGCGCATCGTTGGGGTTTGAGTTGTGGTCTGCCATCGGCTAATCCTATCTCCCGCCTACATCTTTCGCCAGCGGACTGACCGCCGCCAGCTGCTGCTGCCAATAGTGGATACGCGCCGCATCCCCATGCTCCCGCGCCAACTGCAGCATGGCGTGAATCGCCCCTTCGTGATCCGGCCGGATATCCAGAATCCGCGCCAACGCCTGCTCGCGCGACATACCATCAGGCAAACGATGACTTAGCGAATCAAACATCCGATCCGCCAGCGCAAAGGCCGGCCAGCGATCCTCTGGGTTCGCCCGCCGCGCCAGCCGCGCCATCTCCACCACGCGCCGCTCATCGCCGGTCAGCTCCGCCTTCCAGAGCCGCACATCCAGCGCTGTCGCCACCCGCGCCCGTTTGAATGCCTGCATATCCGCTGCACTCACCCCCAGCAGGTGCGCCGCCTCCACATCATGCGCCCGCCAGGACAACAACCAATCCCACATCGCCACCATATCGACGCCCGCGCCGTACCGCACCTTCGGCAGTCGATACTCAATCACCGGCGCCCACTCATCCTGCAGCGGCGTGGAGAGCGTCGGAATCGCGCCCCAATAACGGCCATACCAGGTCCATGCCCCCTCACCGCCACTCATCGCTGGCAGCGCATCGGCCTGCGTGCGATGCAGATGCCTCACCAGATTCGACAGCAGCGGCATCTCCCCCTTGAAGCCGACCATCGCCACGCGATAACCATCGACAAACAGCGCATTGTGGGTAAAGACCGAGGCGAAAGTGTGCAGAATCACCTGCAATGATTTGACATCGAACTGATTGAGCGCCAGCCACTGCGCAAACACGCCACCTTTGCGCAACCGTGCCGCCGCCCGCGCAAACTGCTGGCGCGACAACAGATTGGCGCGCCCCACCATGTCGGGATGGAAAAGATCACCGATAATCACATCATACTGCGCGCCACCATCGGCAGCCCGCCGGCGCAGAAAACGGCGCGCATCATCACGCACCACCCGCATCTGCCGCGTCACACCGCCATTGACCGGCGCAAACCACTGGCCGGCCGCATCGATCGCCCCCTGCGACAATTCCACCGCGACACGCCGATGCAGCGTCGCAAAGGGAAGCGAGCCGGCGGCGGTAATGCCCGTCCCCAGCCCGAGCAGCAGCAGCGAGTGCGGCTCATGGTGCAACAGCAGCGGCAACCGCGCCTGATTTTTCTGCACTGTCACCGCTGTCGGCTCCGTGGAAGCATCCATCCGCTGCAGATCGGAGAGCAGCAACCGCTGCCCATTGGCCTGCTCCACCACATGGGTCAAGGAGACTGCATCCTCATAGATCGATCGATCGACGCTCGCCTTCAGCGACGGCAGCAGATCGGCCACCGCCGGCAGATGCCGCAGCGGCCAAGCGATCAACAGCAACAACGGCAGCGCCAGCCACAAACGGCGATCCGTCACCCAACGCATCCCGCAGAGCAGCAGCAACAGTGCCGCCAGCAGAATGGAGGTCGCCGTACCACAGAGCGGCAGCAGCACAAAGCCCGCCAGCAGCGCACCCGCCGCCGCACCGGCACTGTTGGCGCCATACCACCAACCACCGGCGGTCTCATCGCTGTCGGAGTAAAACCGCATCGTCAGCAGCGGCAGCCACGCCCCCAGCAGCAGCGTCACCGGCAGCGTGCAGAGCGCCACCACGCCACCCTCCGCCAGCATCGCCAACCAGAGCGCGGAGAACTGCGCTGTTGCTGCCCACTGACTGATCGCAGCCAGGAAATATTGCGCCACGACCACCGCGACAGCCGCCACCACGGGAAAGAGATTAAGCCAGAACGCATGCCGCCGACGCGGCGCCAAGAGACTGCCCAGACCGATGCCGAGCAGATAGACACAGAGCAGGACGGCGAGGATATATTCGGTGCGCAGCAGCACCATGCCGTACTCGCGCGTCCACAACACTTCGAGCATCAGCGCCGCCGCACCAATGCCGCCATAGGCGAGCAGATCGAATAGCGGTGGTCGTTTGACTACGCCATCGTCAGCCACATGCTGCGGCAGTTCATCCTCGATGCACCACCACTGCGCCGCCAGCAGCCATGCCGCAGCGGCCAGCAACAGCCCGAAACCGGCCACCCACCAGAGCCCCCGCTGCCAGCCCAGATGCGGCAGCAACCAGAGCGGCAACAGTGCGCCGATGCTGCCGCCCAGCGCATTGACCCCATACATCGCCGCCAGCGGGACACGCAGCGAAGCCGCCACCCGCAACGCCGCCGGAAATGCCATACCCATCGCCATCGCCGCTGGCACCAGCAACAGCAACACGGCACTCCCCTGCAGCAGCTGCCAGCCCGCCAGCGAGAGTGAGCCGCCGAGCGTCAACAGCGCGCGATCGATCAGCGGCATCAACAGCGGCAGCAGCAGCGCATAGATCGCCACACCACCCTCCAGCAACCCCAACAGGCGCAATGCCTGCAGCGGTTCTGCGCGGCGCGCTCTGTCGGCCAGCCAATAGCTGCCGATCCCCAGTCCGGCCATGAAAGCGGTGACAGTCACCACCACACCGAAAATGGAGATGCCGAACATCAGCGACAGCATGCGCGTCCAGAGCACTTCGTAGGCGAGCGCGGTGATACCGGTGGCGCCATACAGCAGCAGCAGTGCCGCCACCATCGAACGTCGATTCATAGTAGGAAATCCATTGTAGCGTAGTCGCTAGTCAGCTACATGCCGGAACTGTTCAGAGCTTAGGCCGGCAGACAGCGCGGCGTCAGTGCGCCACTCACCAGGGCCAGAACCAAGCGATGGCGGTGGCCGAGTGGACGATGGCCAGCGTGATACTGAGGCCGGCGAAGATCATATGGGCGGTGAAAACATTTTTACCGAAGGCGATCATCGCCACACCCAATCCGCCAGTGATCAACAACAGCAGCAGCAATGCCGCGCCCATCAAAAAAAGGATCTGATGCTTGCGCTCGGTGGTGATTTTACGCTGCGGACTGACCTCGTCGCCATCGTCGAACTGCTGCATAATCGCTTCGGGGGAGTTCATACCCGTCCGGTCGGCACTTTGCTGCTGCGCTGGCGCTGCTGCAGTCGCCGCATCCACCAGTGGCACGCCAACAAACCCTGTCAGCAGCAACATCGCCGCTGCCATCCACAAACGCCATCGGTTAATCATGCTTCTGCTCGCCCTCCTCCTCATCTTTATCGCCGCGCATCGCTTGACGCCAATGCAGAATGGCCGACAGAATCATCGGTGCAAATACAAAAAAGAACAGAAAAATAAAAATATACCACGGTGTATCGATGGTCACATGCAGAAAACGGTAGCTATCCAGCGCCCACGCATGCAGCGGCATCAGCAGTAGAGCCAACGTCATACCGTATCGCCAGAGCCGATTGCAACCATTCCGATTCAGCCATCTCTGATTCATACTCACTCCTTGTGCTGATCCACATCCATCGCGCAGCGGAAGCCGAAAAAGTCCGAGGCGAAATTGGGCAGCGCATAGTTCCGGTGATAACTGGAAGTCGAGAGCGGATCGCTCTTCCATGAGCCGCCACGCATGACGCGATAGATCAACTCCTCTTTCTCATCGGAGCCACGCTGATAGTTCGGATCAAGCGCGCGCGGTTGAAAAATCTCGCTGCTCGCCTTGGTACCCGGATAGGGAATAAAGCGATCCGCCACCCACTGCTGCACATTGCCCGCCATATCAAACACGCCATAGGGGCTCGCGCCCTGCGGATACTGATTGACCGGCGTGGTATGGCCGACTTTGTAGTAGGTGTTGAGGTTGGTGGCCACCATATGATTACCCCACGGCCAGCGCCGCCCGTCCGTGCCGCGTGCAGCCAGCTCCCACTCCGCTTCGCGCGGCAGGCGTTTGCCTGCCCAAGCACAGTAATCGCGCGCGTTGTACCACGAAATCATCGTCACCGGATGCAGCTTCATGCCGGCCGGAATATGCCCATCCTGCCAGTTCAGCGGCGGCCGATAGTGCTTGGCGGCGACAAAACGGGCGTACTCCGCCTCGGTCACCAGATATTTGTCGATTTTGAACGTGGCGACACGCACTTTATGCGCCGGCCGATTCTCCTCATTGGTGCGCGGATCATCGCTACCCATGGTGAAGACTGTGCCGGGAATGGTGATCATCCACGCCAGATCCTTCCACTGCTCATCGCTGAGCAACGCCTGCGCCTCGCCGGCGGTATAAGTGACCGTATTGCCGCCGCGTTTCTCATGCGCCTTCTGCTTATAGATCTCTTCACCGGCAGCGCGGATATGCTGCTGCATCTCGGATGTATCGTAGCTGGCCTTGGCCTGCATCTCCTCCATCCGCATGGAGCCAAGCTTCATCACATGCAGCGAGCCACCCACCATTGCCAAGGTGATACAGGTAATCAGTGTGGAGACCAACAGGCGTTTACGCTTTCGTCTGCCGGCCTCTGAAATCTGCGGGCGTTTCATGATGAGCTGTGGCGCGAATCATTGTCGGGCAACTGCTCTGCATCACCCGAACTACCATAACGGTGATACCAACCAGTACGTCGGCGCACAATAATCTCACCAATAAAACCGCCGGCAGCACAAAACTCCATCTGCAAGATCACAAACATCGCCCAGATTCCCCACGGCAACACATGATCACCAGCGGCCAGTGGCGTATGCGCACTCTGCAGGTAGTCGATCATCAACACGGCAAGCGGCGGAAAGTGTGCCAGATATTTACCACCGTAGCCGTAGATCATACCCACCACGACACCGGTCAATACCGGCAATGGCAACATGGCTATCACCCAATTGATTGAAAAAGTGCTCATACCGGCGAAGTGATCCAGCTGCACACCGAGCAGTGCCAAGCCGGTCTGTATCAAACCGCCGCCCACAGCGAAAGCGGTCACACCGCGCAGCAGCGGTGAGCCCCATTGCGCCTTGCGGATATCCATCTCCGCCTCGGGATTGTCGATATGCTGTTTGTTGGTCTGACTCATCGTTGGTTCATCCATGATCCTATTTACCCGTCAGTTTCTTCTGTTCAGCCCTCACCGTCTGTTTGTAATACCAACCACGCACCTTCAAACTGGCGAAATAAGCCGCCAAGGTCATGCGATCCTGCTTGGGAATATCAGCATAAGAAGGCATTTTATATTTCGGCTTCAAACGCGTTGGCAGCATGGATTGCGGATTTTTGGCAGAGAGATAGCGATAGAGCCACTCCTCACTGCGAATCGAACCGATACCATCCAAGCTCGGTGCCGGCACGGTCTCATAGAGATTCTTTACCGACCAGATCTTATGACAGTTCCGGCATCCATATTTC
>JALUXN010000173.1 GCA_027018975.1 Mariprofundaceae bacterium
GGATATGATCGCCCGTGCCTACGATGAGCGGGATAAGCTCAAGGTGACGCAGAAATCGGATCGTGATTATGTGACCGAGGTGGATCGGCGTGCCGAGTCGTTGATTGTGCGTGAGATCAGCCGTCACTATCCTGAGCATGGCATTGTCGCCGAGGAGTCCGCCGAGCAGGTCAATCCTGAAGCGGCGATTCAGTGGTATATCGATCCGCTCGATGGCACCACCAACTTTATCCACGGCTATCCCCATTTTGCGGTCTCGATTGCGGCTTGGAAGCTGGGTAAACCGCTGTTTGCGGTGGTGCATGACCCGATTCGCGATGAGACGTTTGAGGCCAAAAATGGTGGCGGTGCGTTTCTCAATCGGCGACGGCTGCGGGTTAGCGGTGAGAAGCAGCTCGATCATGCACTGTTTGCCTCCGGGCTCCCCTCGTATCGGCGCGAAACGATCGATCTGTTTCAGCAGCGTATGGATGCCTGCATGCGTAATATGGATGGTTATCGGCGCGGTGGCTCTGCGGCGCTGGATCTCGCCTATGTGGCTGCCGGGCGGCTTGATGCGTATTGGGAGGCAGGGCTTGGCGCGTGGGACATTGCGGCCGGCGTGCTGTTGGTGCAGGAGGCGGGTGGTCTCGTGACCGGACTGGACGGGGCGACCGTGGAGCTGGCGCGCGGCGATGTGTTGGCGAGTAATTCGCATCTGCATGGGCAGGTGATGTCGCTGCTGAAGGTTGATTCAACGCGTTGATGGGCAGCGTCTGCTGCGCTGCGGGCGCGAGTGACATTTCTCTTTGTGCTGCCGCAAGCATTATCCATGGCGAGTGATATCGAGGTTTGAAAGGTATTCCACAGTGGTTGTGGATAAGTTGGTGGATAACTTTGTTGAATGCTGTGCTATGTCACACGATTGTCACGGTTTTCGGTTCGTGCATATTTTTTAGGCATATGAATTAAGTGATGTTTTTCAATGATTAATACTATAACTCTTAAACTATTGGTTAAGATCAATGGCTAACCTACGTGGATCGGTGGATGTGTGACCTGCATGGTGGATAACAGGCTGTTTTTTCCATAAATATCATCAATGTGAAGGCGCTGTGGTGGTTGATGGTGCTGCGCTGTAGAGGCGTTGGAAATCGGTTTCTCTGATCAACGCTGGCATGGCAATTCCAGTGGTTTGGAGTTGTTTCCAGATTTGCTGGGCGTGCTGTTTGTCTGTTGCAGGGGAGATAAATCGCCAGACCGGCAGGGTGAAATTTCGGCTGGCGTAGTGGTAGGGGCGTCCGCTGTGTTGCAGGTCGGCTTGTAGTGATTCGGCGTAGGCATCTTCGTAGTAACGCCCCAGAGCAACAGTGAAGGTGTTGTTGGCAGGGTCGTGGATGATGCTGGCTTCGATGCCGTCATCGATCCAGCGTTTGACTGCGGCCGCTGCTGTGCTGCGGTCGGTGTATGTGTGCGGATCGTCAAAGGCGTGCAGGGTGATCGATTCGCGGCGCACCCACGGGGTGAGTGGCAGGTGAAGTTCATCGATGCGTGCCTGCAGCGCATCTCGGCCGGGTTTGGTGACCACGCGGCGGGTGATGACGCGCCAGTGTTGTTGGCTCTGCTTGGGCGCTTGATTTGCATGACTTCGAGACGGGATAGCTAGGCGCAAAGGAGATGGGTGATCTGCTGCCTGCGGTGTTTGCCACGCAAGCCAAGCCAGCGCGGTCAGGGCGAGGGTGGCGACAATGGATGGCAGATGTTTCATGTTGTTTTGCTGAGTGGGGGTGTTGCGTAAGAGCAGAAGAAAGCCGCGCACCGTCTCAAGAGGGGGGAGGGAAGTGACGATGCGCGACTTAGCAGGTTGTTCTAGCCAGGCAGCTGCTCTCCGCTCGGGAGGCTGGCCTCGGCCGGCTAGAATCTGTTCTGTGTGCTTAGCGGACTATTTGTCGGTGGAGCAGACCAACTCCTCTTCGATTTTGCCGGACTCGACCTCATCGATGATCTTCTGATAGTGCTCGTTGACCGGGCAGCCGCATGAGTGCTGTGTCGTGGCGTGCAGGCGAGCCTGCTCGATGTGCCATTGTGCTACTTTCAAATGCTGATCTACGTTCATTGATTTTTCCTCGCGATTGGTTTTAATGGCGCTTGAGCCAAGCCGTACGATAGCAGCCATGCGTGAAAAAACAAAACCGCGTGAATTGTGGGTTTGCCCATGCTGATGTTTGTGTTGCTACCGCGCGGTTCAGTTTGGGCTGGGCTCAGTTCTTATAGGCGTTGCGCGATCTGCGACGTGATGAATCAAATTCGACTTCTGAGAGGAGATATGTTGCAAAGCGTGCTGAGTCGTTGTTGGCTGTTGTGTGGGTTGCTGCTCTTGCCGCTGGCAGCTCAGGCGGCGGTGAAGGCGGAGGTGGATCGCTTCAATCTGAGCGAGAATGAGACGTTGAATCTGACGGTGACAGTCACCGGTGATGATCGTGGCGAGCCCGATATCGCGCCGCTAGAGCGTGATTTTGACATATTGTCGCAGAACCACAGCTCCTCCTTCAGTTGGGTGAACGGCAAGTCGAGCAGCAAGTCGATCTGGAGTTATGTGCTGCAGCCCAAGCGCAGCGGCACATTGCGGATTCCGCCGCTCACCGTGGGTAACCACAAGACGCTGGCGATGGTGGTACAGGTGAGTGCGGTCAAGCCACGGGCATCGGGGCAGGGGATGCCGGTGGGTGATATCTGGATCGATATGCGTGCCACACCGACGCATGTGAAGGTGCAGCAGCAGGTGGTGATCACCATTCGCATCTACCAATCGGTCGCTCTTGGACAAGGGCAGGTGAGCAGCCCGTCGGCGAAGGATGCGATGGTCGAGCGGCTCGGCAAGGACAGTACCTATGACACCGATGCCAATGGCCGGCGCTGGCGGGTAACGGAGCAGCACTATGCGCTGTTTCCGCAGAAGAGCGGCCGATTGAGCATTGATCCGGTGCAGCTGGATGGCTCGGTAATGGTCGGCGGTGGCGGATTTTTTCAATCTTCGCGGCCGGTGCGGGTGCGTTCCAATGCCTTGACGTTGCAGGTCGATCCGATGCCGGCGCAGTGGCAGGAGCCCTATTGGCTGCCGGCGCAGTCGCTGCGGTTGCGCGAGGATTGGCCGGCGCAGACGACATTCAAGGTCGGAGAGCCGATTACCCGCACGGTCACCATGGAGGCGGCCGGGGCGCTGGCCAGCCAGCTGCCGGAGCTGCCCAAGGAGATGCCGGATCACCTGAAGATCTATCCCGATCAGCCGCATCTGGAGAATCATCCTGCGCCGGATGGCATGCATGGTATCCGGCAGGAGAAGGTGGCGATCATGCCGATGCAGGCTGGCACCTATATCCTGCCGCCGATCGATATCGCCTGGTGGAACAGTGCGACCGGCCAGCGCGAGGTGGCGTCACTGCCGGCGCGCAGTTTTACGGTGGTGGCTTCAGCGGTTGCGTCCAAGCCGTCATCGACAGCTATGACTGCGCAAAGGCGCCCTAAATCTGCAGTTGTACCTGATGAACAATCGTCGCCAGAGCATGCCGCGCTCGCCGGTGTGACGCATCCGCACGGTGCACAGGGTAGGGGGTGGAAATATTTGGCGATCGTTGCTGTGCTGGGCTGGCTGTTGACGCTGCTCTATCTGCTCTGGTTGCGACGACAGATGCAGCAGATGCGAGCTGCGTCGGCCGATGGTAGACCGGTTGCGCGGCCTGATCTGTCGCTTGAGCGGCTGGAGCGGCAGTTGCGTGATGCCTGCGCGGCAGATGATGCGAAGGGTGCGGAGCGGGCGCTGTTGGCGATTGCGATGGTGCGCCTCCCAGATCTCTCTCACTACGCGTTGGCTTCGATTGCGCCGCACTGTGCTGCGGAGCTGAAGCAGGCGTTGTTGCGGTTGGAGCGGGTGCTGTATGGCGCGGATAGCGAGCCGTGGCGGGGTGAGGCGCTGTTTTCAGCTTATCAGGCGGGGGGATTTCGTGCAGCGGATGCGCAGCGGCAGACAGAAGCAGCCCTGCCGGGGCTCTATCCCGCTGACGGGTGACGCATCCAGTGGTAGCGGATGTCGAGGTTGGCATCGGCGCGAATGAACTGGATGCCGAGACGGGAGTGGGTGTTCAGGGCAATGGGGGCTTTGAGATTGGCAGTCACCCACACTTTGTCGGCGAAGGGGTTGAGCACCAGCATCCACATGATCTCTGAATCCGCATGGGCTTCAATGCAGGCAGCCATGTCGGATGGCAGGGTCGGGTAGTCGCCGAGTCGCGCCTGATCCCACGGGGTGAGTAGAAAAGCGGCTTCGGGGCGGTCGAGCGACTGAATGCAGATGATGTCACCGCGCCCTTCATAGATGAATCCGTAATCCTTGGCGTCACTGAAGCCGGCCAGCCCCTGCGGGAAGTGGAATGCCTTAGGTTGATTGCTGTGCAGATTGTCGCGTTGATCAGTTGTCATCTGCAACCTCGTTATTGTTGGTCTCATCTGTGTCGGCGCTTTTCAGCCACGCCAGCGCGCCCGCGCCGCCAGCAGATCGATTTTCCTGTTGGATCAGGTTGTAGATCTCCATGCGATGGACGGGAACATCGGCCGGTGCTTCGATGCCGATACGGACAATGTGCTCATTCTGCACATCTTGGATCATGATGCGAATATTGTCATTGATGCGGATGACTTCGCCGATTTTACGGCGGATGACGAGCAATACGATCTACCTTAAGAAATTGACAAGACTGAGTGATTTGATCTGATTGATTTGGCCGTATGCAGCCTGGAGCGCGATCTTGGATTGGCTGAGCTGCGCGACAACGGCGGGGATATCGACGGCCTCATGGGCGGCCAATCGCTTGTCGAGCTGGTACTTCATATCCTGAAAGGATGTTTTGTAGAACTTGAGCGCACTCAGTTTGCCACCGACATCGGTGGTGACATTGATCATGCCGTCAGCGGCGGTGGAGAGTGTGCCGACGGCTGTTTGTACACCGGCCACATCGTTGATCTTCAGCGCATCACTCAGCCCTTTGAGGGCATTGAAAGCGTCGGTAAACTCGGTTCGGTCACCACGCACGTTGGTGACCAGCTGTTCGGTGGTGGTGATGGCGACAATGCGATCCTGTGCATTGCCATTGTAGGTGACGACGCCGGTGGCAGGGTCTTGCACAAAGGCCGGTTTATCCACGGCAGTGCCGGCGAAGAGGGACTGCCCCTGCCACTGCTGGTTGGCATCATTGAGGAAGCGGGTGATCAGGTGATCGACTTCCACGGCAGCGGAGGCGCGCTGGTTGGCACTGAGGCCGCCGTTGGCGTGTTGCACGGCCAGTGCCTGGGCGCGCTTCATGACATTGTCCATGTCGCTCAGCATGGTCTGGCTCAGTGTCAGGCGATTTTCAGCGGTGCGAATTGCATCCAGGCTGCCTTTGACGCTCGATTGGGCATGGCGGATATCCAGCGAGACTTTGTAATCGAGGCCAGCCTGTGCAGGGGTCTGAAAACGGGTGCCGGAGGCGATTTTGGCGTTGCCCAAGTCCTGCAACTGTTGTTGCTGGTGGATGCCGGCGAGCAGATTATTGAAGATTTGTGTGCTGGAAATTCTCATCGGATAAGCCCCATCAGTGAATTGAGCATCTGGTTGGTGGTGGAGATGATTTTCGAGGATGCCTCATACGCGCGTTGATATTTGATCATGCTGATCAGCTCCTCATCGACATTGACGCCGGAGATTGCCTGCCGTTGCGAGGATAGCGATTGCGATTCCGCCGTGCGGTAGTCAAGCTGTTGTTTGGAGACAGCGACATCGGTACCGTATTGGGTGGCCAGTGATGATGTGCGCTGGTGGAGGCTGGCGGCAGCGGTGCCATCGACTGAGAGCGCTAGGTCTTGCAGGCCGAGTATGGCGGTGGCGGTGCTGTTGTCGCCGAGACTGGCAATCGAGGTGGTGGGGTTGACCTTGCCGGTGTTGATGGCGTTGGCATCGTTCAGGACATCGCTGGAGAGCTGGATGTTCGATGAGCTGGAGCCGTGGAAAAAGGTGTTGATTTCGTAGGCGGCCAGCATGTTGCTGGTGTCATCGGAGAGGCGAAACGTGGTGCCGGCGGCGGCGCTGATGGTCAGCCGGCCACTGGCATCGACTGTCGCCGTGATATTGGGGACAGCATTGATACTGGTGGCGACGCTGGTCATGGTGGAGGTGGCCGTGATGTTAATCAGTGTGCCGCCCGCGGGCACGGCCGCACCGGTGGCATCATAGGTGTGGATGCGGAATGAACCGGCCTGCACCTTGGCTGCAAAAGGCGCCGCTTGCGCCGGATCGTTGAGCGCCAGTGCTGTATTGCTGGCTTGTCCTGCGGTGAGCGTTGTCTTGCCGCTGGCGCCGGTGCCGTTGGCGTGCAGCTGGTTGGTGGCGAAAATCAGATTGTTGGCGATGCTGTCCATCTGTTTGAGATAGTTGCCGAGTTTGTTGTCGCGCAGATCGATGAGACCACCGATATTGCCGCCGGTACTGGCATTGGCAATCGAGACGCCGCTGCCTTGGATGACCACATCGGCGAAACCACCGGCGCCCACATTGCCGCGCGCCAAGTGTTGCGAGACACCATCTTGAGAGAGCAGGTCACCACTGGTGCTC
Source organism: Mariprofundaceae bacterium (assembly GCA_027018975.1). Classification (GTDB taxonomy): domain Bacteria; phylum Pseudomonadota; class Zetaproteobacteria; order Mariprofundales; family Mariprofundaceae; genus Mariprofundus. The sequence goes on from JALUXN010000173.1 coordinate 6,623, forward strand.
TGCAGGATAAAAGTGCCGTTGGCGGTGCCGATGCTCTGCACGGGGATGATTTTGGCCAAGTCGCGCACTGCCTGATCGCGCTGGTCACGCAGGTCATTGGCCAATCCTGCAGCGCCCTTGGCGGCACTCTCCTGACGCTGGATCTCCTGGCTGAGTACGCCGATCTGATCCAGCAGCGTATTGGCGTTGGTGATATTCTGATCGATCTGAGAGTCGGCGGCGAGCTGTGCTTTGCTGATCTGACTGTTCATGTTGGTCAGATTGGCTACGATCACCGCGGCTTTGGATTGGACATTGACGCGCTGGGCACCATCTTGCGGGCTGTTGGCCAGATGCTGCCAGGCGAGGAAGAAGTCGTTGAACGCTGCGGATAGGCCGGTGCTCTGCAGGCTGCCGAAGACATTCTCCACTGCGTTGAGACCGGAGTTCTGCTGTGTCCAGTAGGCGAGTTGTGATGCATTGTTGATCTGTGCGTTATTGATGAGCGGGTCGATGGAGCGCTGAATGCTTTGCAGGCTGACACCACGGCCAAGATTCAACCCGTTGATCTGATCCGGTCGAGCCGTGACCAGGTTGGAGGTCTGTTTGGAGTAGCCGGGTGTGTTGACGTTGGCAATGTTGTGCGAAACGACATCAATCGCTTTCTGATTGGCCTTCAGGCTGGTGGCACCGATATTGAGCGCGTCAAAGAGCATGGCTTATCTTCTGCTGTAGGTCTGTTCGGGTTGCGACAGACCGAGCTGCTGGAGGATGTTGGTGGAGACGTTGTAGGCGGCGTGCATGCGCATATGGTTCTCCTGGCTGCGCTGATCGACGCGCACCATCCGCTCATAGAGATTGCGGCGCAGCGACTGCAGATCTTCGCTGCGTTCACCGGCATTCATATCGATAATGACTTCGAGAGAGATATCGTCGGAGATGTGGTGTTGACGGAGCAGATCGCGGCACTGCTGCTCCAGTTGAGCCAGAGCCTGATGGGCGAGGGCACGGCGGTCGGTCTGGGCGATGATCTGGTCGGCATCGAGGGCACGGATCGCTTTGTACTCTTCCTCGGTGATCAGCTCCAGCTCTTTGGCACAGATATTCATCTGCTCGAGCAGGGTGTAGAGCTGCTCCATCACGCTTGCCGGTAGTTGGGCTAAGACCATGGGTGCTCCGCCAGCGCATTGCTGATGATCTGCGCGGCCACTTTTCTGCTATCGGATTGGAAGTTGCCCTTTTCGAGTGCATCGCGGATCTCTTCGATGCGTTCCATGCGCACTGCGGACATATCGCTGAGCATTACCGCAGCCTTTTCGCGTAGTGATGCGCCGTCACTGACTTTGATGGAGTCGCCGCTTTTGCCGGTCGCGGATTTTTTCTTGCCTTTACCGGCCGCGCCGCTGCGCTGCAGGGGTGATGCTCCGGTGGTACGATCAATACGCATCTCTGTTTACCTCCAAAGCCGCATCCTGCATGGTAAGTTTATCGGCAGTTGCGGCAATTTCTTGAGCCTCCGGGGTGGGTTGCTGCTTGTGCTGTGCTGCTTCGAGCTGTTTATACACGCTCTCAGCGATGCCGAACTGGCTCCGTTTGCTGCTCACATCGGCAATCGCCTGATCCATCATCGATGCGTGGACATCTTCGGCAAAGCCGTTGGGCAGAAAATCGGACTTGGAGACCGTCTTGCGCATCTCGCTCATCATCTGTTGCACAAAGATCGCCTCGAACTGCAGGCTGACCTTCCAGAGTGCCGCGTCGCGCTGTTTGCCATCTGTCGGCAGTTGTGAGCCGATCTGATGCAGGGCTGCATGATTGATGCGCGGTTGGATGGCAGTCTGCTGCGGCTGTTGCACTTGCCGCTGCCGTTTTGCCTGTCGCTGCATCTGCTCTTTCTTCAGGACACCGTCGATCACATATTCGACAAGATCACGCATCTACATCGTCCTCAGTTCGGCATGCAGGGCACCGGCGGCCTTGATCGCCTGTAGTATGGCCATCAGATCGCTCGGTGTGGCACCGACCGAATTGATTGCGGCAACCAGTTCGGAGAGTGAGACCTGTTTGGGGAGTACGACCAGTTTGGCCTTCTCTTCGTTGACATCGATGCTGGTCTGGTCGGTGGTGGTGGTTTTGCCGCCGGCAAAGGCGTTGGGCTGCGAGACCTGTGGGTTTTCGGAGACACTGATGGTGATATTGCCGTGCGCCACCGCGACAGTGTCAATGCGTACCTCTTGTCCCATCACGATGGTGCCGGTACGTTCATCAACAATGACGATCGCCTTATGGTCGATTGGTACATTGAGTTGTTCAATGTTGGCGATCAGATCGATGGTGTTGCGTTTCGGGTTTTTGACCAGCACGGTGCCGGAGTCCACAGCCTGCGCTATCCCTTGGCCGAAGCGTGCATTGATGGCATTTTGAATCGTGCGTGCGGTGGTGAAATCAGCGTGATGCAGAGTGAGGGTGATGTGATCTTGAGTGACGGAGAGACCATGCGGCGCATCCTTCTCGACCCGGGCACCATTGGGAACACGGCCGGATGTGGGATGGTTTCTGGTGGTGCTGGCTGCCTTGCCGGATGCCGCAAAGCCGCCGATAGAGATGCCACCTTGCGCCACGGCATAGGGGAGGCCATCACCACCGAGCAGTGGTGTGACCAGCAATGTGCCGCCACGCAGGCTTTTGGCATCACCGATGCTGGAGACGGTGACATCCAGTTGCTGGCCGCTGCGGGCAAAGGGTGGTAACTCGGAGGTCACCATGACGGCTGCGATGTTTTTCGGTTTCATTTTGGTGATGTCAGCTCGCACGTTGACGCCGAGCCGCTCCAGCAGGGCGGTGATACTATTGACGGTGAAGGGGGATGAGGTGCCGGAATCTCCAGTGCCGTTCAATCCGACAACCAAGCCGTAACCGATCAGTGCATTGCCGCGCACGCCTTCAATATCGGCGAGGTCTTTGATGCGCTCCGCCGATGCGGTCGTTGTTAAACTGCTTAGCGTGAATAGGAGCAGTAAAATATGGAACAGCACGCGGGTTGAGGGGGCTAGAATGGCCATATCTCATCCAGTGTGCGTGATAACCACCCTTCGCGAGTCGTGTTGGCCAGTTGGCCGGTGCCGCCGTAGCTGATGTGCGCCTGGGCGACTTTCGATGAGGCGATGGTGTTGTCCGAGGCGATGTCGATCGGCCGGATAATACCGGTGAAGGTGATCTCCTGCGGCTCATGGTTGATGATCAGGGTGCGTTTGCCGTTGATCTTCAAGTTGCCATTGGGGTAGACGTGGACGACCACGGATGTGACGTTGGCAGTCAAGGTGTCCGCATTGTTGGTGGAGCCGGAGCCATCGAAGTTCTTGGCGTCGGTGAAGCCGGCTGTGCCGGATGGGTTGACATCCTTATTGTTGGTGGCGGCGCCATATTTGATGCTGGCATTGAGCCCCACGCTGCGATCGGACTTCTTACTCTGCTTGGTGCCGAGCGAGCGGGTGGCTTTGGCATTTTCGGTGACAATGACGGTGACCAGATCGCCGACGCGGTGCGCCTTGGGATCCGCCAGCAGTGAGCGCAGACCTGCAGCACCGTCGCCCCACAGCGAACCCTTCTGATAGGCGTCCGGTGGCGGAGTGTTGAGCGCTTCCTCAATCGTCTCCTGCTGTTTCTTTTCGGCGTCGTGATCGACATGCGGCATGCAGCCGCTGAGCGCGACGGTAGCAGTGAAGAGGAGCAGGCTCAGACGCTGGATGTTCATCCTGAAATACCTCGGGCATAGACACGCACGACACCGGCACGCTCTGCGACACCCTGAATGCGTTCGTTGCTGCGCAGGTTTTTGACAAAGATGCGTTCACCCCGTTTGGCGTTGCGCAGCGCCTTGCCCTCGGAGCGGATGGTGATACGGCCGGTCTGAAGTACGATCTCGACGAGATCACCACGCCGGATCAGCGGCGGCTGCTGGTAGTCGTGGCTCATGATCACGCTGTCCTGATCAAGGTTGCGGGTCAGACGCATGCCGATCAGGTCGGCTTTGTGCGTGAGCCAGTGACCCGGTTGGCCAGCGATGTCGGTGCGTGTTTTTTTCAACATGCCTGCTGTGAGCAAGGTTCGTGCCGAAATCGGTTTGCTGGCGACGATGGCTGCTGTCCACCAGTGTACCCGCACCGGCACATACCAGCGCCGGTCGCCCTGCTCGGCAATCAGGGAGAAGCGTTTGGGGTGATGGCGCAGGGAGTTGGGGAGCGACCAGCGGATCGCTCCGCTGGTGTCCGGCCAGTGCTCCACGCGGATCAGCTCCGCGCTGGCACCATCTTTTACCACCCCCCGGGCAAAGAAATGATGAAGCGACTGCTGCATCGCGTGATCCGGTGCTGCCAGTACAAAAGCAGGCAAACTCAGGACAGATAGCAGCAACAGCGTGCATGCGAACAGTGCTTCGCCACGTCTGGCATTCATTGCTTTGCGGAGGGGGTAAAACATGTTGATCTCCTATTATCTTCTAATGTTGGCGGCTGTTTGCAGCATCTCATCAGCGGCCTTGATTGTTTTGGAGTTCATTTCGTACGCACGTTGACCGGCGATCAGGTTGACCATCTCTTCGACCATGCTGACATTGGACTGCTCCAGCATGCCCTGACCGAGTGCCCCCAAGCCGTTGACGGAGGGGTTGCCGATGGTGGGCTGACCCGAAGAGTTGCTCACCTGAAAGAGGTTGGCACCTAGGTGAGTAAGGCCGGCGGGATTGATGAAGTCAGCGATCTGGATCTGGCCGACGATGGTCTGTGTGGCATTGGGCTGAATGGCGGTGACAGTGCCATCCGGAGCGATGGTGATGGTCTGCGCATCGGTTGGAATGGTGATGCCGGGCTGGACAAGGTCGCCATTCTGGGTGACCAGCTGACCCTGTGCATCGAGACCGAACTTGCCATCACGGGTGTAGGCGGTGGTGCCATCGGGGAGTTGGATCTGGAAGAAGCCGCGCCCCTGAATGGCGAGATCGAGCGGGTTGTTGGTCTGCTGGAAGCTCCCCTCCGAGAAGATACTGCCGACACCGGCGGTTTTCACACCGAGGCCGATCTGGATACCGTTGGGTAGCTGGGTGCCGGCGGAGCTTGCCTCTGAGCCGGGCGCTTTGAATTGTTGATACATCAGATCCTGAAAATTGGCACGGCCGCGTTTGAAGCCGGTGGTGTTGACGTTGGCTATGTTGTTGGAGATCACATCCACATTGAGGCTCTGGGCGGCCATGCCGGTGGATGCTGTCCATAGTGATCGCATC
>JALUXN010000174.1 GCA_027018975.1 Mariprofundaceae bacterium
TTATCAGCAGCTGCATCCGGATGCCCATTTCACCATCAGCGGCGGTGGATCGACGAACGGGTTTGCGCAGATGGCCGATGGGCGTGTCGAGATCGGCATGATGAGCCGCGATCTGCGGGCGAATGAGCGGCAGGTGCTGGATGCGGCGCATGTGCGGCAGGTGGCGGTGGCGCTCGATGCGGTGGTGCCGGTGGTCTCGGCGGAGCTGTATGCGGCGGGGCTGCACAGCATCAGCCGGCAGCAGTTGGCCGATATCTATCGCGGCAAGCTGCGCAACTGGCAACAGCTCGCCGGACAGGGGTGGCGCGGGCCGGATCGGCCGATTCTGGTGGTCGATAAGAACAGCTACCACGGCACGCGGGCGGTGTTTGCCGACTATGTGCTGGGTGAGAATCGCCCGCCGAATCGCGATGTCTCGATTGTGCTGGATGGTGATCGGGATATTTTGCGGCTGCTGCAGAGCAGTGATCAGGCGATTGCCTATGTCGGCATCGCCTTTGTCTCGGGCAGCATGCCGAGCCTGAAATTGCGGGTTGATGGCCATCTGATTGCCGCCAGCGAGGCGAGTATCCGGCGCGGCACCTATCCGATGGCGCGCCGGCTCTATCTGCTGCTGCCCGAGCATCCGCCGGCGGCGGTGGCGCAGTTTTTGCGCTTTATCCTCAGCCGCGAGGGGCAGGCGCTGGTTGGGCAGGCCGGCTATCTGAGTCTGAGAGAGTAGTACACGTCGTGAGGCGAGGGAGGAGGGCGTATGGCCGCAGCCAAATCATATCTGCAACAGCATAGCCGCACGGCGGATGGCAGGATCTTTCTGGCCGTAGCTATCGGCTCGGCGCTCTCCTTTGCCCTGCTCTGTCTGGCCACCTACTATATTCAGCAGCGCAATCTCGATCGTGCGCTGCTGGCGCATTCGGCCCGTTTCGAGAAGGGGTTGCAGCGCGAAATCGATCACGAGGCCAAACGGATGCGCCTGCTCAGCGGCCCCTATCTGCTCGAATCGGCGTCGATCAAAACGGCGCTCCGCCAGCGGGATCGGCAGCGGCTGTTGCGTCTGAGCCGGGGCATCTTCGCCAAGCTGAAGGAGAACTTCGGCATCACCCATCTCTATTTTCACGATCCGGATCGGGTCAATATCCTGCGCGTGCATCAGCCGGATCGTTTTGGCGATACGATCGGACGGCAGACTATGCTGGCGGCCGCCAAGCGTGGCAGCAGCAGCGCGGGCTATGAACTCGGGCCGCTGGGCACGCTGACGCTGCGCGTGGTGACACCGTGGTATGACGGGGTCGGGCTGATCGGCTATGTCGAGATGGGTAAAGAGATGGAGCTGTTGGCGCACAATGTTGCCGAGAATGAGGATATGCAGGTGTGGATGGCGGTGAACAAGCGGCTGCTGAACCAGCAGGGCTATGCCATGACCCGCCGCAAGAAGGGGCTGCCGGTGCTCTGGGATGAGTTTGAACGGGTGGTGATGATCAATCGCAAAGCGCGGACACCGGCAGCGATTCGCGCGGCGATGGCAGCGTGGGGCGAGGAGCAGTCGCAGCAGGTGCAGATGATCGCCAGCGGCGATCGCTACTACAGCTTGGCTGCGCTGCCGATGATCGATGCCGGCGGGCAGCGGGTCGGCAACTTTTTTATGGTGGTCGATGTCAGTGATGAGATGGTCGCCAGTCACCGCGTGCTGCTGGTCATTATCCTCATCGGGCTGCTGGTCACCGGCCTGTTTCTGCTCTTTTTTCACAGCAGGCTGCGCCACGCGCGCAAAGAGCGCGATGTGTTGCTGCAGGCGATTTTTGCTACCGGCGAGGCGATGATGATCGTTGATCGGGCAGGGGTGGTGCAGTATGTGAATCCCGCCTTCAGCCGCCTCACCGGCTATAGTGCCGAGGAGCTGGTCGGTCATAACCTGCCGGTCTGTGAGGATGAGGACTCCTTCTGCCACGCGATGTGGGAGAGTATCCATCATGGTGAGATGTGGGAGGGTAAGATTCGTGTGCGCCGGAAAGATGAGATCGAGTATCCGGCCAAGTTAACGATTTCGCCGATCTATCAGCA
>JALUXN010000175.1 GCA_027018975.1 Mariprofundaceae bacterium
TCGAGCAAAATCTCGCTCGGCCTCACCCACAATACCAAGGTGCCGGCCGGCGTGAAGCGGCTGGATAGCGAAACCATGGTAACGCTGGTGATCAGCTTCTAAACCCACGCTCATTTCCGCACCTCGCCCCAACCTCACTCCCATCACCCGCCGCGTCATTCCCGCCCCCCTCACCGTTCATTCCCACCCCCCTCACCGTCATTCCCGCCCCCCTCACCGTTCATTCCCACCCTCCTCACCGTCATTCCCGCGAAGGCGGGAATCTATTGCCTGCAGAGGGAGGCGATGAGAAGCAGCAGGGAATATGTCAGCAGAAAAATGTGGATGGGGTGGCGTTTGCACGGAGATGATCCGGTGCGTGGATGGTTCCCCGCCTGCGCGGGGATGACCGCCAGAAACACTCGGGGATGAAGCGTGCCTCAATGCGATTACCCCAGCCCCCACGCGCAGGGCAATCGCATAAAAATCCTCCCCACGGCTTTATCGGAAGTAACTGTTCAGATCGCCCACGGTTTGTTCGATAGCAAGGCGAACACGTGCAGTGTGCTTATGCACACGAGCATGTTCAACGCAGCTAGCGGGCAAACCGTGGGATGAGCTGAATGGTTACTATCGGGAACTGTCATCTCATCCCACCAGCCCCAGGCACAGTAACCATACTCAAATTGATCGCTTTTGATTATAGTGCAGCGCTATCAGCCGATGGCGCACAATGTTTGCGGACGAGGGGGATTTCATGACGACGAAAAAGTATATGACAGGCAATCTCGATCTCACCGAACACGACATCGGCACCGGCGCCAAGCGACTGCAGAAGCCGGTCTATATGGATTTCCTGCCGCCTTGCAACCACGCCTGTCCGGCCGGCGAAGATATTCAGGGCTGGCTCGATCTGGCGCAGAATGGCGAATATGAAGCGGCATGGCAGAAGCTGCTGGAGAACAATCCCTTCCCCGCCATCCATGGCCGCGTCTGTTATCATCCCTGCGAAACCGCCTGCAACCGCAACTACACCGACGACACGGTCAGCATCCACGCCGTCGAGCGTTTTCTGGGCGACCTGGCCATGGAGCGCGGCTGGAAGCCGAAATTTGAGCCGAAACCGGGCGGCAAGCGGGTGATGATCATCGGTGCGGGGCCGAGCGGCCTGTCGGCGGCCTACCACCTGATTCGACTGGGGCATGAGGTGGAGATCTTCGAGGCGGGGCCTGTCGCCGGCGGCATGATCCACTTCGGCATCCCCGCCTACCGCATGCCGCGCAAAGAGCTGGCCGACGAGATTCAGCGCGTCGTCGATATGGGGGCGAAGATCACCTGCAACCACCGCGTGGAGGATGTGTTGCAGGAGAAAGAGGCGGGCAATTTCGACGCCGTCTTTATCGCGGTCGGCGCGCACCTCTCCAAAAATATCGACATCCCCAGCCGCGATGCGCGCAAAATGATGGATGCGGTGAGCTTCCTCAAGAGCGTCGAGAATGGTGAAAAACTGCAGCTTGGCCGCCGCGTAGCCATCTACGGCGGCGGCAATACGGCGATGGATGCGGCGCGCACCGCCAAGCGGCTCGGTGCCGAGGAGGCGGTGATCATCTACCGCCGCGACCGCGACAACATGCCGGCGCACGACTTCGAGGCGGACGAGGCGATCGAGGAGGGGGTGAAGATCAACTGGCTGCGCACCATCAAAGAGATCGACAACACCACCATGACCGTCGAGGTGATGGAGCTGGACGAACATGGTCGCCCGCAGCCAACCGGCAAAACGGAGACGCTGGAGGCCGATGCGCTGATTATGGCGGTCGGGCAGGATACCGACACCGGCTTCCTCAAGAATATCGAGGGGATCGAATTCAACCGCGACGGCACAGTGATTGTCGGATCGAACATGATGACGGGCGCGGCGGGCATCTTCGCCGGCGGTGATATGGTGCCGAGTGAACGCTCCGTCACCATCGCCACCGGCCACGGCAAAAAGGCCGCCCGCCACATCGATGCCTGGCTGCGCGGCGATCAATACCAGCCGCCGGCCAAACACCCCATCGTTGATCACGAAAAGCTG
>JALUXN010000176.1 GCA_027018975.1 Mariprofundaceae bacterium
CGATCGGTCCAGCGATAAACTGGAATCCGAACTGCGCATAAAAAGTGCGCGAACGTGCCAGTTCCGCGACGCGAATCCCGATGTGGTGGATACCGTGAATTGGAATCATACGCGCCTCATTTGATCAGGTGAAAACGGATCAGGTTTTCACGGAAATATTCAAACTGCTGCTGCGGTAAAGTAAACGGCGCTGCCGCACGTATGGCGCGGATCAACGAGGCATCCAACGCCGCATTGCCGGAGCTCTCAACAATCTCGACAGAGGCCACCGCACCGCTTGGCAACAGCACCATTTTCACCAGTGGATCGCGGCTTTTTGTCGCACTACTGGCCACCTTCCAGTGGGTTTGCACCGCCGCCTGCATCATGGCGATATAGTGCTCCTTTTCGCTGCTACTGAGCTGCTTGCCGGCGATGTCGGCCAACGCCGGCTTGGCGCTCGTCGCTGCATGCGTATCGGCAGTGACATCACTGCTGGACTCGATCGGCGCAAAAGGGTCAAACGGCTCGGCAGGCTTTTTTGTTACGCTGTTGCGCGCCGCGGTTTTGTGCGCAACCGCCTTGTGCGAGGCTGACTTGTGCACAACCGGTTTCGCAGCCGGTTTGGGTTTCGCTTTGAGCGTCGGCTTGGGTTTGGCGACCGGTTTGGGCAACGGCTTGGGTTTGGGGTGCGGGTTGATCACGGCTTTGGGCTTAGACTTGAGTGGCGTTGGCGGCGCGGCTTTTTTATGCACCGGCGCTGTTTTGTGGTGTGTATGGCGATGATGTTTTTTATGCTGATGATGGCGCGCCTGCCGCTCCAAGGCCGCCAGCTGTTTGGCAGAGATCATCATCACGTCGATATGATGCAATGGTTCTACCGGCATGCGATGTTGCCAGAGCGCAGCGATGGCAATGGCGGCAAGCAGCAGCAGATGCAGAAACAGCGCATAGGCAAAGTCCCAGAACTGCAACGTCCCTTGCTGCCCATCGCGCGGATTAACGGCGCGGCTCAGTGACAAGTCCGACCTTCTCGATACCGGCCTGCTCCAGCAGGCCCATCACTGTGGCAATGCGCCCATAGCGCGTGTTGGCATCGCCGCGGATATAGATCGGCAAGCCGGGTTTATTGACAAGAATCGCTTGAATGCGCGGTGCTAACTTCTTAAGTGCAACGGCATGTTTTTGCATGTATATCTGCCCATTGGCGCGCACAGTGATGACCAGCGGTGTAATATTCTGTTGCAGCGCCGGCGCATCCGCCTTGGGCAGATCGACATTGACCCCCTGGGTGAGCAGCGGTGCTGTCACCATAAAGATAATCAGCAGCACCAGCATCACATCCACCAATGGCGTGACATTGATCTCACCCATCGGCTCGGTCTCTTTACTCCATTTACTCTGTCCGGCCCACATGGCTTAACCCTTGATGTAACGGGCGATGATGTTGAGGAACTCGGAGCTGAACTGCTCCATGTTTGCAGCCAACCGCTTGAGATCGGCGGTGAATTTATTGTATGCCACGACTGCCGGAATCGCTGCGACCAACCCGAAAGCTGTCGCCACCAGCGCCTCGGCAATACCCGGTGCCACAGCGACCAATGATGTGTTTTTGCTCAGCGCGATCCCCTGAAATGCGTTCACGATGCCCCAGACGGTGCCGAACAGGCCGATAAATGGCGCCGTGGAGCCGACAGTAGCGAGGAAAGAGAGGTGACGGGAAAGCTTCTCCATTTCACGGGAGAGCGCCGCATCCAGTGCGCGACGCACACCATCAATACCGCCGCCAGCGATAATCTTCCCCGATCCCTGCTGACTCACCGCTTCACGGCGATTGCGCATGAACTCACGGTAGCCGGCCTGAAAAATGTTGGGCAGCGGTGAGTTGGGGAAATCCTGCGTGACCGTGGTCAGAATCGTATCCATATCCGAACCGTTCCAGAATATCTTGGAAAACGCCTTCGCTTCGCGACGGCTCTTACCATAGATGCGCAGTTTGCTGAAAATAATCATCCAGCTGATCAGTGAGAGCAGCATCAACAAGCCCAGCACCGACTGCACC
>JALUXN010000177.1 GCA_027018975.1 Mariprofundaceae bacterium
AGCGAGGCGTCCGGCCTGTTCGAAGAGTGACTTGCGATCGGCATGCGTGGCCAAGAGCGAACCATTGCCGGGCAGGGAGAAGCCGAGTGCTTCGGTGAGGCAGTTCATCGAATTGGCGGTGAACATGCCGGAGCAGGAGCCGCAGGTCGGGCAGGCGGAGCGCTCCACCGCCGCGACATCGGCATCGGACTCGTTCGGATCGGCGGCCATCACCATCGCATCGACCAGATCGAGCAGTTTCTCGCGGTTATCGAGGGTGATTTTGCCCGCCTCCATCGGCCCGCCAGAGACAAAGACGGCGGGGATATTGAGCCGCAGCGCGGCCATCAGCATGCCGGGGGTGATTTTGTCGCAGTTGGAGATGCAGACCAGCGCATCGGCGCAGTGGGCGTTGGCCATATATTCGACCGAATCGGCGATGATCTCGCGGCTCGGCAGCGAGTAGAGCATGCCGCCGTGACCCATGGCGATGCCATCATCGACGGCGATGGTGTTGAACTCCTTGGCCACACCGCCAGCCGCCTCAATCTCGCGCGCCACCAGCTGGCCGAGGTCTTTCAGATGGACATGGCCGGGGACAAATTCGGTGAAGGAGTTGACCACCGCGATGATCGGTTTATCGAAATCGCCATCCTTCATGCCTGTGGCGCGCCAGAGGGCGCGGGCTCCGGCCATATTGCGGCCGGCGGTGGTGGTGCGGGAACGATATGCGGGCATGAGAGACTCCTGATGATGAGATTGCTCGAAGCGTAGCGAGAGTATTGCACAGATGCACGCGCGGTGTAGCGTCAACCACCCTCGAATGCGAGGAAACTAACGAGCAAACCCTGAGTAATCTGAATAGTTTCGAAAGGAGGCTGTATGACCCACAACCCCAAAACCGCCCGTGACATGATGGATCCCAACCCCGCCTACTGCAGCGAAGATCTACTGGTCGAAGATGCCATCCGCCGCCTGAGCGAGGAGGGCGTCTCCTGCCTGTTGGTGGTCGATGACGATCACTATCTGCTTGGCCTGATTACGGAGTCCGATCTGGTCGATCGTCAGCAGCAATTTCATCTGCCGACCGCCATTGCCATGTTTGATATGGTCATTCCGCTGGGCGTACAGCAATTTGAGCAGGAGCTTGAACGGATGCAGGCGATCACCGTGGGCGAGTTGGCGCAGCGTGATCTGATCACTACCCCTGCCGATGCCGATCTCAGTACAGTTGCCTCGCTCATGGTCGATCACAAAATCCACCACCTGCCGGTGATGGAGGGCGACACAGTGATCGGCTTGATCAGCAAACATGATGTGATCCGCGCACTGGTGGATGAGTAACCCGCAGCTGTGCTGCACCGCTGGTTCATTTTCGTCATCTCTATTGCGCTGCCCGCAGTCGCCTGCGCCGAGCCCTCCACACTGCCGACCTTCAAGCTCAGTGGTGGGCTGTTTATATCGCATCTTAATACGGAACTGCAGGTCAATTCACGCACCATCGGGCGCGGCACACGGCTGAATCTGGAGAATCTCGGTCTCACCCAATCCACACGGGTCGGCCGCCTCGACGGCTATCTGCGTCTGTTCCAGCGCCACCGCATCCAGTTCGGTTATTTTCGCTTCTATCGCACCGTCGGCGCACATCTGAAAAACACCATTCAGGTCGGTAACGTCACCTTTCCCGCCGGCGCCGGCGTCGATCTTACCTCGGATAACCGCAACTACATGCTCAACTACATGTACTCCTTCATTCAGAATGATCAGCTGGAGCTGGCCGGCTCGCTCGGTCTGCATATCATGAATATCACCAACGCCATTCGCGGCACGGGCGGCCGCTTGAGCCAAAGCAGCTCGGTGACCGGGCCGATGCCGATGCTGGGGCTCAATCTCGATTACCACTTCAGCAAGCGCCTGCTCGGCTCACTGCAGGGGCAGTGGTTTGCGATCAAATATGACGGCTACACCGGCGTTCTGCAGGATTATAGCCTGCGGCTGGAGTACATGTTCTGGGATCATGCCGGCATCGGCGTCGGCTACAACGCCTTCAACCTCGGCGTCAGCGTCGATCGCGGCAACTTCCTCGGCCGCCTCGATTGGCGCTACAGCGGACTACAACTCTTCGGTACCGTCGCCTTCTAAAATTCAGACACATGCTGGGGCTGTTGAGTCACGAGAAGTGTTTCACCACAGAGGGCACAGAGTAATGACTGGAATGTATCGAGATTTTACTCTGCGAAACTCTGTGTACTCCGTGGTTCAATCCTAGCATGTTCCCGCTTGTTAGATGGTAAAAATCTGCGCGGGGTTGGCGTTGTAAACGCTAGAAAAATTGCGTCATTCCCGCGCAGGCGGGAATCTATTGAGTGCAAGGCGAGGTGATGACAAACAACAGGTGCTATACCCTTGTCGGTAGGCGAACGGGGATGGGGTGGTATTTGAATGGCGGTGATCCGGTGCATGGATGGATTCCCGCCTGCGCGGGAATGACGGCGTGGCGGGCGCGGGCATGAACGATGGGGTGAAATGAACGGTTGGGGTAGAATGTGGAGATAGAAGAGAAGTGTTTCACCACAGAGGGCACAGAGTTACACAGAGTAATGACTGGAATGTATCGAGATTTGCAATTATTCGGCCACATACTGGAACTATTCAGATCGCCCACGGTTTGTTAGATAGCAAGGCGAAAAGGCGCAGTGTGCTATGGCACATGAGCATGTTCAACGCAGCTAGCGGGAAAACCGTGGGATGAGCTGAACAGTTACTCGAGATTTTACTCTGTGAAACTCTGTGTGCTCCGTGGTTCAATCCCAACACTCGACCCAACATCAAACCAACAACACGTCCCACGCGTTTGCTAGACTGCAAGAAAATCTACTGGCAACTCTTGAGTAACAGAATGAGCGTGCCCTACGACAGCCGCCCCACATCGGCGATATTCAGGAACAGCTTGCGTAGTCGCGCCAGCAGTGCCAAGCGGTTGGTGCGGATCGCTGCATCCTCGGCCATCACCATCACATCGTCGAAGAACTGATCCACATCTTCACGCAGGCCGGCGAGCATGGCCAATGCGGTGAGCATGTCGTTCTCGAAATCGCCACGCTGCATGATGGTGGCGAACTCCGCCTCCGCCGCACAGAGCGCATCGTAGAGTGACTGCTCGGCGGTTTCGCTGAAGCGCGCGGGATCGACCTCGCTGGTGACGACGTCCGTCTTTCGGAGGATATTGGCGATGCGCTTGTTGGCGGCAGCAATCGCCTGCCCCGGCTCACTGGAGGCGAAGCGCATCAGGTATTCGGCAATCATCGCTTCGCGGTAGAGCGGGCGATTCTCCGAGGAGTGGATCGCTGCATCGATGCAGGCCTTGCTGAAGCCAAGCTGCGGCGCCAAGCCGAAGAGGCGTTCGATGACAAAATCGTGCGCCTTCGCCTTGGTCTCCTCTGAAATGGCGATGGTGACACGCTGCTGATTCCACTGCTTGGCCGCCTCGTCGATCACCTTCTGCAGCGTCATCTCGACCGGATAGCGGGCATCGGTGAGCAGCCGCACCAAGCCAATCGCAGCACGGCGCAGACCGAACGGATCGGCACTGGCGGTCGGAATACGGCCGAGATGGAAGTAACCGAGCAGCTTGTCGGTGCGTTCACTGATACCGATGGCGCGGGCGATCGCATTTGCCGGCAGCGCATCATCGGCACCGGTCGGCGCATAGTGGTGGGCGATAGCATCGGCAACCGCCTCATGCTCGCCATCCATCTTGGCATAGATGCCGCCCATATACCCCTGCAGTTCCGGGAACTCGGCCACCAGACCGGTGGTGAGGTCGGATTTGCAGAGCAGCGCCGCGCGCTGGGCATGATTGGCATCGACGCCCAGTGCGGTGGCGTTATCGAGCACAAAGGCGCGCATGCGGCGCACCTGATCGCCGACCATGCCGAGGCCATCCTGAAAGACGATCTCGGAGAGCTTTTCGACACGCGCATCGAGGCTCTGCTGCGGATCACGGTCAAAATAGAAGGCGGCATCGGCGAGGCGGGCATTGACCACGCGCGCGTTGCCGTGCGCCACCAGCTCCGGCTGCGGCGATTCGATATTGGCGACAGTGAAGAATACCGGGCTAACATGCCCCGCGCCATCGTGGGCAGAGAAACAGCGCTGATGATGTTTCAACTCGATGCGGCTCACCTGCTCCGGCAGGCGCAGGAAATCGTCATCATAGCGGGCGGCGATGGCGACCGGCCACTCGACCAGATCGGTCACCTCATCGAGCAGCGCCGCATCTGCCACCAGCTGCACCCCCTGCGCCGCCGCAGCGGCCTGCAACTGCTCGGCGATCAACGCTCGGCGGTTGTCACGATCGGCATGCACATACTGCCCCATCAGCCAGCCGAAGGGGTCGCGCACATCCAGCTCGCCGCTGCTGCCGTGGATGCGGTGGCCGCGACTGATCAGCCCGCTCCGGATGCCGGCGAAGCTGAAATCGATCGGGGTATCGCCCAGTCGCGCCACAATCCAGCGGACCGGGCGGATGAAGGCGTCGTTGCGTGTGACGCCATCCTGCCAGCGCATCTGTTTCGGGCTGGGTAGTTTGCGCAATATATCGGGCATCGCTTCGGCCACGATCTCGACCACGGCGCGCCCGGTGATCTGGCGGGTGGCGCGCATGTAGTTGCCCTTGCCATCGCCCTTGTCGGCGAGGGTGAACGCTTCCAGCGGCAGGCCGCACTTTTTGGCAAAGCCGTGTGCCGCGCCGGTCGGCTCCCCATCCTTGAAGGCGACCCGCTCCGGCGGCCCCCAGATAATCTCCTCGCGATCAGCCTGCATCGTCGGGCACGCTTCAGTGTGCAGCAGCAGACGGCGCGGTGTAACGCCGAGTTTGAGCGGCGAGGTAGTGATGCCGGCATCGCTCAAGCAGGCGGCGACCGCCTGTTGCAGTGCCTCCCCCATGCGCGGTGCCACGCCGGCTGGGATCTCCTCACAGCCGATTTCGATCAGCAGTGGTGCAGTGGTTGTAGAACTGGCCATGGAATCGCTCATGCCTCCACCCCCGCATAGGCTCGTGCCACAGTGCGGGCGAGCCCGCGCACACGGCCAATGAAACGCTGCCGCTCCGCCACGGAAATCGCGCCGCGCGCATCGAGCAGATTGAAGGCGTGTGAGGCTTTCATCACCTCCTCATAGGCCGGTAATACCAGCTGCTGGCCAGCCAGTTCGCCGCACGCCTGCTCGGCGCGGTCAAATTGCGTATGCAGCCAATCGGTGTCGGCGGCATCAAAATTGTAACGGGAGAACTCCACCTCATTGCGGTGGAACACCTCGCCGTAGGTCACCTGCTCGCCCGCCTCATTCTCCACCCAGACCAGGTCGAAGACATTTTCAACCCCTTGGATATACATCGCCAGTCGCTCCAATCCGTAGGTGATCTCACCCGGTGTGCGGCTCAATTCGATACTGCCGACCTGTTGGAAATAGGTGAACTGGGTGATCTCCATGCCGTTGAGCCACACCTCCCAGCCGAGTCCCCAGGCACCGAGCGTGGGGCTCTCCCAGTCATCCTCGACAAAGCGGATGTCATGCAGCGCCGGATCAATACCGATGGTGCGCAGTGAATCGAGATAGCGCTCAAGAATATCCTCCGGCGCCGGCTTGAGGATCACCTGAAACTGGTAGTAGTGCTGCAGGCGGTTGGGGTTCTCGCCGTAGCGGCCATCGGTGGGGCGGCGGCAGGGCTGTACATAGGCGGTACTCCAGTTCTGATCATCGAGCACGCGCAGAAAGGTCGCCGGGTGAAAGGTGCCCGCACCCATCGAACTGTCATACGGCTGCTGCACCACGCACCCCTGCTTCGCCCAGAACTGCTGCAGGGTGAGAATTAAATCCTGAAATGTTAGCACGACCACTCCTCGCGAATCCGGCGGCAAACCGCCCAAAATTGGCCGGCAACGCTAGTCATCAAACCGCGCCCTTAAAAGAGGCGCTTGCATGGTGATTTTATCAGGGGGTGCTCTATGTCAATAAGTCAAGCCTGACCCCTCTGCCCGAGCGCTAAATGCGGCTGGCGCGGTGGCGGAGGAGGTGATCGGCGAGGGTGATGGCCAGCATCGCTTCGGCGATCGGTACGGCGCGGATGCCGACACAGGGGTCGTGCCGCCCTTTGGTGATGATCTCCGTCTCGTTGCCGTGAATGTCGATAGTTGGACGCGGTTTGAGGATCGATGAGGTCGGTTTGAGCAGCATGCGGGCGCGGATGGTGTCGCCGTTGGAGATGCCGCCGAGGATGCCGCCGGCGTGGTTGCTCTGGAAACCGTCGCAGCGAATCGCGTCGCCGAACTCGGAGCCGCGCGATGTAGCGGCTGAAAAGCCGTCGCCGATCTCCACCGCTTTAACCGCCGGAATATTCATTAGCGCCTTGGCGATGTCGGCATCGAGACGGTCGAACACCGGCTCACCGAGGCCGGGGATCATGCCGTAGGCCTCGACTGTTACGCCGGCGCCGATCGAGTCGTGCGCTTTGCGCAATTTCTCCATGAAATCGGCCATGGCCGCGGCTGCTTGTGCATCGGGGCAGAAGAAGGGGTTGCGGTTGACCTCGTCGCGATCGAAGCGATCCATATCGATCTGGATATCGCCAATCTGATCGACCCAGCCGGCCACCGTGATGCCCGTATGTGCCAGTATTTTCTTGGCGATGGCGCCGGCGGCAACGCGCATGGCGGTTTCGCGGGCGGAGGAGCGGCCGCCGCCGCGATAGTCGCGCCGACCATACTTTTCATAGTAGGTGAAATCGGCGTGGCCGGGACGGAATTTGTCTTTGATCTCTGAATAATCTTTGCTGCGCTGGTCGGTGTTGCGGATCAGCAGGCCGATCGGGCAACCGGTGGTGACGCCCTCAAAGACGCCGGAGAGGATCTCCACCTGATCGGCTTCGCGGCGCTGGGTGGTGAACTTGGATTGCCCCGGTTTTCGGCGGTCGAGATCGGGCTGAATATCGGCTTCAGAGAGTTCAACGCCCGCCGGACACCCCTCGACAATGGCCAGCAGCGCCGGGCCATGCGATTCGCCGGCGGTGGTGACGCGGAAGATCTGGCCGCTGCTGGAGCCGGACACCGATTATTCCGGAATGCCGGGGTCGCCGGCGCCGATATGGAAGCCGGCATCGACATAGTGCAGCTCGCCGGTGACACCGGAGGCGAGGTCGGAGAGGAGATAGACGCAGGTGTTGCCCACCTCATCCTGAGTGACGTTGCGGCCGAGCATGGAGCCGCGTGCGCTCTTCTCCATCAATTTGCGGAAGTCGCCGACAGCGGAAGCCGCGAGGGTGCGAATCGGGCCGGCGGAGAGGGCGTTGACGCGGATGCCGGAGCGGCCGAGATCCTGCGCCAGATAGCGGGTCGAGGCCTCCAGCGCCGCCTTGGCGACACCCATCACGTTGTAGCCGGGTACGGCGCGTTCAGCGCCGAGGTAGGACATCGTCACCATGCTGCCGCCGGCCTTCATCAGCGGCGCGGCGCGTTGGGCGCAAGCGATGAATGAGTAGGCGGAGATATCCAACGCCAAGTGGAAATCTGCGCGGGTGGTCTCGGAGAAGGGGTTTTGCAGGGCATCCTTGTTGGCAAAAGCGATGGAGTGGACAATAAAATCGAGCTCGCCCCACTGTGCTTTTACAGTATCAAAAAAGGCATCGATGCTGGCATCTTCAGAGACATCCATCGGTGCAATGATCTCGGCATCAAGACTCTCGGCCAGCGGACGCACGCGCCGCTCCATATTGTCGCCAAGATAGTTGAAGCCGAGCGTCGCGCCTTCACGCTTGGCTGCCTGCGCCACACCCCATGCGATCGACTTGTTGTTGGCAACGCCGAGAATCAAGCCCTTTTTACCCTCTAAAATACCCACAGTGAACTCCTTCTACGCCGGTACTGATGGTTCATATGTCTACCCATCCACATAACTATTTAGCCGCATACTGAAACTGTTCAGATCACCCAATGGTGTGTTCGATAGCAAGGCGAACACGCGCAGTGTGCTGTTGCACATGAGTATGTTCAACGCAGCTGGCGGGTAAACCGTGGGTGATCTGAATAGTTGCCCATCGATTTGAATGGCGGCGCATCATATCAGCGGCAATGACAAAGCGCACGCCGCTGTTTGTGTTGTCTTCTAATCGGTTTACAGCGCGACAATGATCTTTAGTCGATCGGCAATCGACTCATCGCGCATCAAAATATCGGGTTCATGCATGATGACAGGGCGGCCGAACAGCTGCTCCAGTTCATCCTCAAAAGCACGCTGTACATCGGGCAGCGGCGCACGGCCGGTGCTGTATTCAGCAATTATCTGCAACGGCTCCTGCTCATACAATGTGTGGCCGGGGTGTTGCTGCGGGCGGTTTGTCTGGAGGTCTGGGCAGATACCGAGGCAGGCAATCTCGAAATGGCGACAGAGCATGGATAGATCCCGCATAAAGCCGGGCGAGGCAAGTAACTCATCGAGGGAGATACGCGGACGCGGTTGAGTAGTAGCGTTTGGATGGCGCATGGGAATCAGCGCATAGACAAATTCGCAGCCCATCGCCTCGGCGGCCTGACGCATGCTTTTGAGACTGGCCGCGCCGCTGATCTCTGCCTTTTCCAGTGCTGAGATGCGCTGCTTGGTAACGCCCAGTTTGCTGGCCAACTGTCTGCCGGTGATCCCCATCTTGGTGCGCTTGCTGCGTATCCAGCCACCCGGAGGATGGATGGCAAATTCGAGCAATCGATCGTCATATCCTCCCGTCTGGTCGTTTGGCATCTCCACTCCGCAATCTGATTTATGAAAGCGCAAGTTTGTTCAGTAGATAGAGATAAGTCAATTTATATATTGACCCTGTTTTTTGTGCCATTCAGTCATCCTCAGGGAAGCCGTGATGTTGACTCCCCATGTCGTTGCAGAGACTGCATCGACGGCGAAGAGCTGCGAACTGTCGGTTGCATAGCGCTGTTGCCGCATCGTAGATAAAAGCATAAACAGATAAATATCAATACGTTAATGCATAGTCAATATATAGATTGACTATGTTTTTAGCTCATCTTCGCCATTGTTTCATAGTCAATATATTAGTTGACTCATCAATAAGACGTGTATTTTTCACTGGTTTTTACGTCCATGATAAGCCAGTCTGCGAGGGGTCATCGACTGCCCCGACATTGACTAATCAAGGAGCAACACCATGCCCGAACTCCCCGAAGTGGAGACCATTCGCAGCGGCCTAGCGCCGCACCTGAGCGGCCAGCGCATCACCCGTGTGCAGATGCGTCGCAACAACTTGCGCTACCCGTTGCCCAACCTGATGCAGCTGGAGGGGCAGATGATTTATGGCGTCGAACGGCGGGCAAAATATCTACTCTTTCAGCTCAATAGTGACGCGACGCTGGTCTGGCATCTCGGCATGACTGGGCAGTTCCATGTTCTGCCGCAGCAGAGCGCTGCGGGTTTCCATGAGCATGTGCAGATCGACCTACAACACGGGTTGAGCTTACGCTATCGCGATGCGCGCCGTTTCGGTTATGCCGGTCTACTGGCTACTGAGCGGATGCCGCAACACCCTTGGTTTGCCAATCTGGGGCCGGAGCCGCTCTCGTCGCAGTTTGATGCAGAGTATCTGGCTGCACAGTGCCAAGGTCGGTGCGTGGCGATCAAGAGCCGCATCATGGATGCCAGTGTCGTGGTCGGCGTGGGCAATATCTACGCCGCCGAATCCCTCTTTCGCGCCGGCATCCATCCGGCACGCGCTGCTGGCAGAATCGCCCACGCGCGATTGGCGCTGCTGGTGGACGCCATCCAGTCTGTACTGCGCGAAGCGATCGCTGCCGGCGGCTCCACCATCAGCGATTTTGTCCACAGCGACGGCACCCCGGGCTACTTCGCGCATCAATTTCAAGTTTATGGACGCGAAGGCCAACCCTGTTACCGATGCGGCCACGCTATCAAAAAGATCACCCAGGCCGGTCGTAGCACCCACTACTGTCCCCGCTGCCAACACTGACCACACCGCGTAACTCTTGAGTAAGGGTGCGGATCACGCTTGGGCAAAGTGCACGGTCACCGTTGTGATCTGCTCATCGGTCACGCTCATGTCGATGGCTCCGCCCTGCACTTCGGCGATCAGTTTTGCCGTGTAGGTGCCCAAGCCGGTGCCATCGGCCTTGTCTGCTGTCGCATATTTGTCGAAAAAGCGGTCACGGATCGATGCTGGCACTGCACCCTGGTTTTCGATCACAATGGTCGGTCGCTCTGCCTGACGCGTGATGCGGATGGTGATCTGCGCCTCCTTCGGGGAGGCCTCCACGGCATTGCGCAGCAGATTGCTGAGCATGGTGTGGGTCAGCGCTGCCTCGGCGTGTGCGCTTACACCATCCTCCGCCTGCTTGACCTCAACGCGCAGCACCTTCTCACCGATGGCGATCCGATGCTCCTCGATCACCTTCGCGACCGCTTCATCCAGCCGGATCAGTTCGGGTTGATAGGGGTAGGTGCCCTGCTCCATTTTGTAGAGATCGAGTGTGTGGTCGGCCATGTGCAGTACGCGGCGCGCCATATCCTGAATGACCTGCAGCCGCTTCGGGTCACCCTCGCCGCGCAGGCGCATCACCTCCACCTCGCCGAGAATCGCCGCCAGCGGATTTTTCAGATCGTGGCGCATCATCCGCTCCACATCTTCGCGCAGCCGAATCGCCTGCTGCAGCTGCCGGTTCTGCTCTTCCAGCTTCAGTCGCGACTCCCGAATCTCCAGATGGGTGCGTACCCGTGCCTGCAGGGTGGGTGGACTGATCGGCTTGGTGATGTAATCGACGCCGCCGAGATCGAAGCCCTTGCGCTCATCCTCGACATCCACCTTCACGGTGAGAAAAATGACTGGAATATCGCGCGTGGCCGGATTGGCTTTCAGTGTTTCGCAGACCGTATAGCCATCCATGCCCGGCATCAGAATATCGAGCAGGATCAGCTCCGGCTGCTCCGCCTCGGCCACCTCCAGCGCGCTTTCGCCATCCATGCAGACCAGCATCTCATAATCGTCGCCCAGCGTATCGAGCACAATATCGATAAACTCTTCCGTATCATCGACCACCAGAATCATCGCCTGACCTCCTGCATCCATCATTGCTCTCCGTGATCCCCCAAGCGCGCCAGCAATTGTGTCACCAGCGCCTCCGCCTCTTTGAATTTGTAGTGTTTCACATGGCCGGCCAGATCGCGGATGGTATCGTGCAGTGCATCCGGCCACGCCATCGCCTCGATCTCCGCCAATAGCTGTTTGCTGCCACGCGGCTTACGGCTGCGAACATAGGGCAAGAGACGGCGCAAGACCAGCAGACATTGCTCGTTATCCACCCCCTCGCTGCGCATCTCTTGCTGGGGTTTCTCGTTGAGTGTCGATAGCGCCTGCACCACCTGTTGCAGTGCCTCGGTAAAGGCAACCTGCAGCAGTTCGCAGGCGCCCATATCACCGAGCACAATCGCAGTCTCCAGCTTGGCCGCGCAGTGGCTCAACGTATCTGCGCCGATATTGCGCGCCACCCCTTTGATGGTGTGTGCCAACCGCTCGGCCAGCTTGGCATCCCCCCGCTCCAGTGCATCGCGAATCTGCCGATCCGCCTCGCTGTATTTGTTGCGAAAATCGCGCAGGATCTTCATGTAGAGCGTTTTGTTGCCCATCAGCCAGACCAGCCCCGCCTCGCTATCGATGCCCTCCAGCGGCGGGATGGTGATCGCTTCGTCTGACGCCGTGGGTGCTG
>JALUXN010000178.1 GCA_027018975.1 Mariprofundaceae bacterium
GGAGCAGATTGGTCAGCCGCCGCTCGATGCCGGCCGGTGCAATATACTCATCGTCATAGAGCAGGCGGAAGAGCTGCTGAAACATCGCCATAAAGCCGCGCCGCAGCCACACACGCTGCAGTGCTGTCATCTGCTCGCACCATCCGTTCCAGCGCTGCTCATCGTCAATGATCGCGTGGATCGCACGGTAATCGTGACCCCAGAGCGGCGATGCCAGTGCGCGGCGCAGCAGCTCGTGATTGCGGCAGGCGAGCACCGCTTCGAGAATCATCAACAGCCCCGCCGCCTCATCACTCTCAAAAACCGACGCGCCGCCGCCGATCACCGCCGCAATCCCGCGCTGGGCAAGCGCATCGCGCAGACCGATCGCCTCACGATGGCGGCGCACCAGCACAGCAATATCGCCCGCCTGCAGCGGCGCATCACCCAGCATCACCGGCGCTGGATCTGCATCACCCTGACTACTCTGTTGCCCCAGCAGCCGCGCAATCTCATCGGCTGTGCGCGCGTGCAGCCGCGGCAGCATATCGGCCTGACTCATCGGCTTGCCCTTGGCACCCAGCGGCAGCTGCCACAGCGTCATCGCCGGCTGCAGCTCTCCATGGATCTGCAACTGCGCCTGCACATCGACGGATGCGCGCACCGGCGTAAAAGGGATCGCATCATAGAGAAACGGCGTCGGGCGATGGCGAAACATGCCATTGACCACCCGCACCACCGCCTCGGTCGAGCGCCAGTTGGTGTCGAGCGTGTAGTGGCGATCGGCATCCGCTTTGGCGCGCATGTAGGTGAAAATATCGCCGCCGCGAAAGCTGTAGATCGCCTGCTTGGGATCACCAATCATCAACAGCGAACGCGCCTCACCGCCGCCGTAGATGGTATGAAAAATGGTGTACTGCAGCGCATCGGTATCCTGAAACTCATCGATCATCGCCACCGGAAAACGGCTGCCGATCGTCGCTGCCAACTGCGGACTTTCTTCCACCGCCGTCGCCAGCATGCGCAGCTGATCGTCAAAGGCGAGCTGCCCCCTAGCCGCCTTGGCCGCATCCACCTGCCGGCGGGCAAAGGCGTCGGCATCATGCAGCAGCGCCGGCTTCAACGCCGCCCTGAACGCCCGCAAGGCATCCAGCGCCGACTCGATCTGCGCAAAAAATGGATGCATCAGTGTCTGTGCATCGCCGCTCTTTTTGCAGTTGGCCAACAGCGCCGATTGGCGCAGCGCATCCAACTCCGCCGGATAATCGAGCCATGTTGGCGCATCAGCATACGCCGCCAGTATCGCCATCAACTGCGGCAGAAAATCGAGCTTATAGACATGTTTTCTCCGCATCATAGCCGGGCTCTGCAATACCGCCTCGATCGCCTGCCGCTGCTGCAGAAAGATCTGTTTCAGCTGCATAAACTGCGCCCGCAACGCAGGCAGCCCGGCCAGCAGCGCCGCCACATCCTGCGCTGCATCCGGTTTTAATACGACGCCACTGCGGCGCAGCGGCTTGTGCAGCTTGATCCAGCCATCCAGCGAACCGACCGCATCCAGCAACAGCGGCAACACTTCTGCATCAGCCGGCGCAATACGTCGGCGCCACCAATCCTTCAGCGCCTCCTGCCAGAGCGGGCTGTCGTCACTAATCATCTCCAGCTCAAACGGCTGACAACTCTGAAACGCCTGCTCACTGAGCATCCGCTGACAGAAGGCATGAATGGTGTAGATCGCCGCCTCATCCAGACTGTGCAGCGCCAACTGCAGCTGACGGAGCGCCTGCTTGCGATCCGCCTCATCAGCCAATCGCTGCCGCCAGCACACAAAGAAGGCGTCACTGCCCTCCCCTGCCCCGCGCTCAAGAAAGGCGATCGCCTCGCCGATCCGCTTGCGAATGCGGCCGCGCAGCTCATCGGTGGCCGCGTTGGTGTAGGTGACCACCAAAATCGACTTCACCGCATAACCATCGAGCAGATAGCGCAGATAGAGATTGGTGATGGCGTAAGTCTTGCCGGTACCAGCGCTCGCCTCGATCAGCATCATACCGCGATCAGGCA
>JALUXN010000179.1 GCA_027018975.1 Mariprofundaceae bacterium
CTGAAAGCAGGACTGAAACAATGCCAAATAGCAGCCCAGATTGGCTGTCACCCGAGCACGATTTGTAATGAGCTGAAACGCAATACTGGTCAGCGTGGTTACCGTCCTAAACAGGCACATAGAAAAGCTATGCAACGACGCAAGGACAAAGCCGCTGAACGCATCCAAAGTAGCACACCAATACAACCTCTTAATAATACAATACTATTTCACCAGTTAACCTACTACGAATCAGAAGGCCGGGCGTTCGAATCGCTCAGGGAGCGCCATATAAAACAAGCACTTACAGGATTCTGTAGGTGCTTTTTTTTATTTTGCAGTTGTCATGTTGTTGACGCAAGGCGCATATTCGTAAACGCCCTGCTCTGAATGCGCATCTCATCTAATTAACCAGCCAAGAGAAAAGCATGCATCTCCCTGCGCAGATCGCATCTGGAGTGGTACATTCTTTTTGTTTCTGCAATCATTGCCCTCGGTCGTAAGACTCCGACAGTCATGGAGGCGCTCGCACACCAGCAAAGGTTGTTACTCAATCGTTGGGTGTTTGCAACGCGAGCTGAGTCGCTATTCAGCTCCAGCATGCAGCTGAATAGTTACCAAAGGTTTTTCAATGGTTTGCACTGACTCGCGCAGCACGCCAGTTTTTCGACTATACTTTGGCCGACTGCAAGCGATCATTTGGCGGTATCAATAGCGGCGATTGATTGAGGCAGATACACCGCTGATGGCATCATGCAAGCCGGGAGGGGCAAGTTGATTTCCAATGAACGCGCACTGAAATATCACCACCTTGAGTGGGTGCTCGGCCATCCGCGATTCGGCATGGGCATGATGGTGCTGATCTTTCTCTCCTTCACCCACAACCAGTGGCTGGCGGCCGCGCTGTTTGTCATCTTCTCCATCGAAATGGGCTTCCGCATCGCCCTCTTCCGCCGCAAAATCAAGCTCAACCCCTATCGTGTCTCCACCACCCGCCATATCGAAGTGCTGCTGATGACTATCGATATGATCGCCATTCTCTCGCTGCTCATTACCGCGCTGAATATCCAGATCCCCACCGAGGATGTCGCCATGGCGCGACTGATGCGCGGCTTCTACATCCTGCGATCGGTGCGGCTGGTGCGTTATTTTGATCTGCACAGCGCCATGTTCTCGCCCACCTACGGCATGTTCATTTCGCTGGTGATTCTCATCTCCTTCTTCGCTACCGACATGCTCCTCTACGCCATCATCCTCTTCTTCTTTATCGAGCTCTCTCTGCGCGCGATTGTGATGCGCAATATGGAGTTCGATACGGCACGCGACAAAAAGATCGAGTGGAGCTTCTGGACACTCGATCTGCTCGCCACGGTGTTCATGGTGCCCTTCATCTCCGGCTTCAACTACAGCGGCGCACTGCGTATGCTGCGCCTCTTCCGCCTGCTCAGGCCGTGGCAGATTATCCTCCGCAACCTGCGCGAAGTATTGCGCGAAGGGCAGTTCATGCAGGAGATCAACCTGATCATCCTCTTCCTCGCCATCCTCTCCATCGGCGGCGGTATCTCGGCCTACTTCCTGTTCGGCAACTTTGACTACACCCTCGGCCGCTTCGATGGGCCGGTAGAGCACAAAATGCTCGCCGCCGTCTGGTTCTTCTTCCGCCTGCTCACCGATCCGGGCAACTCCATCGTCTATCCGGCCAACTTTACCGAAGCCGCCTTCTCGGTCGCTGCCGTTATTGTCGGCGTCTTCATCTTCGCCTTCTTCATCGGTATCGGCGCCAACATTGTGGCCGGCCTGATGAAGCGGCTGCGCAACGAAAACCTGCTGGTCAAAAATCACATGGCGATCCTCGGCTGGACACCCGCCGCCCCCTACATCCTCGATCAGCTGCGCATCATCTCCGACCGCACCTTCTCACGCCTGAAAGTAGTCATGCTGCATAGCGATCCGATGCCACCTACTGAAGTGGTGGAGGCGAAGTGGGTCACCTACCGGCAGGGCGAAATCGACCACTCCGAAGACCTGCAACGCATCAACATCGCCGCCGCCAAGCAG
>JALUXN010000180.1 GCA_027018975.1 Mariprofundaceae bacterium
AATGGCTTGGAATGGTCGGGGTGAGAGGATTCGAACCTCCGGCCTTACCGTCCCGAACGGTACGCGCTACCAGGCTGCGCCACACCCCGAATTTCCTATGGAAATATGATCTATTCTACTTATTTTAGATGCGCCGATGAGCGGAGAAATCTGCGAGATCGGCCAGTAATTTGCAAACTGCGCTATCAACATCTGGCAATAGCGATTTGGCACGCGAAGCGTAATCGTTTGCGCGCTGCATGGCAAAGGTTGATCCCCCGGCGGCTTCGACACGTTCACGCACCCATGATTTGTCATCGTCCGCGTAGCCGCCGCGCTCAGCGATCGTGTGGACGCGTTCTACCAGTGCCGGGTCACTTTGCATGGCGTGGATCAGCGGCAGGGTGATTTTTCCCTCCTCCAGATCGTGGCCGACCGGTTTGCCGGCCTCTTCGCTGGCGACGAGATAGTCCATCGCATCATCCATGAGCTGGAAGGCGACACCGAGGCACATGCCGTACTCCGCCATGCGTGCGATGGTGTGCTCAGATTGACCGGCGACATGTGCGCCGACCTCGCCAGCTGCTTTGAACAGCACTGCGGTTTTGCGTTCGATCACCTCGAGACACTCAGCTTCGCTCATCTCCAGATGGAAGGTGCGTGAGAGCTGCAGCACCTCGCCCTCGGCCAGCGCGTTGGTCACATCACTCATCAGCTTCAGCATCGCCATGTCGCCATCGGCGACCATCATCTGAAAGGCGCGCGAAAAGAGGTAATCACCGACCAGAATCGAAGCCTGATTGCCCCATACGCCGTTGGCCGATGGGTTGCCGCGCCGCTGATCGGAGGAGTCCACGACATCATCGTGCAGCAATGAGGCGGTATGAATAAACTCCACCACCACCGCTAGGGGAATATGGCGATCGCCACGGTAGTTGAAGAGACGGGCAATCAGCAGGCAGAGCAGGGGGCGCAGGCGCTTGCCGCCACTATGTACGATGTAGTGACCGATGGCCGGAATCATCATAATGTCGGATTGCAAATTGCGATGGATGCAGGCATCGACACGTGTCATGTCGGATGCACATAGCGCGATCGCTGCATCAAGTGGGGAGTTCGGTTTGTTGCTCACGGGTCACGCATCGTATGCGGGCGGGGGGCGTCGTCAAGTTGTGCGAGGTGCCTGCTCTGATCGTCAATCGTTCTGCGGTTCCCCTTGGCTGCTGTTTGTCGTTAGAGTGGCGGCATGGCTGATGATGTGCAAGCGGTGCTTTTTGATCTGGATGGTGTGCTCTATGTGGGCGGGCAGATGATTGCCGGGGCGGACGTTGCGGTGCGCGCGGTGCGTGAGCGGGGGTTGGCAGTGGCGGGATTGACCAATACGACGACCCAGCCGCGGCGGGCAATTGCGGAGAAACTGGCGCGTTTTGGGATCGACATCGGCGTGCATGAAATTTTCACGCCGGCGGCGCTGGCTCAGCAGGTGATCGGTCGGCGACGGGCGCGGTTGCTGGTGCGTGAGGCGTTGCTGGAGGATTTTCAGTCGGTAACGCGTGATGCGAATCATCCTGAAGTGGTGGTGATGGGCGATCTCGGGGATAGCGGTTATGCGCCGTCGCTGCTCAATGAGATTTTCCGGCAGGTGATGGATGGCGCAGAACTGCTGGCGCTGCATAAAAATCGTTTCTGGCAGAAGAGCGCGCAACAGGGCTCGGCCTTGCATCTCGATCTCGGCCCCTTCGTGGCGGCGATTGAGTATGCCACCGGTCAATCGGCGCAGCTGTTAGGAAAACCGTCGCGCGACTGTTTTCACGGCGTCTGCCAAGCGCTGCAGGTGTCGCCGGCGGCGGCTTGGATGGTGGGGGATGATGTGGAGAGCGATGTGGGCGGTGCGCAGGCTGCGGGGTTGCGTGCGGCACTGGTGCAGACGGGTAAATATCGCGCAGCCTTTGTTCGTTCGACGGGGATTGTGCCCGATCTGTTGTTGCCCTCGGTGGCTGAGCTGCCGGCTGCATTGTAAGCTGGCGGCGTGGCG
>JALUXN010000181.1 GCA_027018975.1 Mariprofundaceae bacterium
TTTCACCGCTATAAGAGAAGATGACCACCCAACTTCAGCAGAACTCCCCAACGGAGGTACATACTTATTCGCCAGCCCACCTAATTTGACCACCTCCCCATGCGGAAAGGCAGCATCGATAACCATTCCGCCTCCAACTGTCCATGACGTGGTTGTCCCCAACGTCGGTTTAATCCGGTGGGTCGCTTCGGCGAGTTGGTAGAGCTGCTGCAGATAGAGCGTGACATTGGCGCGCTTATAGGCGGAAACGGCGCCGGCGCCCATCAGTGCGATCAGGCTGATCAGCGCCAGCACTACCATCAGCTCGACCAGTGTAAAGCCGCGCGAAACCCGGTAAGTTCGAACCTGCATCATATACATCGCGTTACAGCAGCCACCGTACCATTAACTCGCACATATGAATTGAGTAGATCCCTGGCATAGATATAGAGAATCCAGTTATTCCCTGAGACAGAACTCGACACATAGAAATCCTTTAGCGTTGAAAACGGATTGATAACCCGCTTGACCGAAGCCACCAGCCACGGGGTCGTGCCAGGCCGACAAGTTGGTCTGGGGATCGCAACGCCAGCAGTGCCTACCGTATAATTGTTACCGAACGCGACCGACATTTCACGCCATCCGAAGACATTTTCGGTAAAGATATCCCCCCCCTGCAGACCAGTAAGACCGGTGATATTACTCTGTTTTGCAATCACATTGCCGCCAACACTGAGCAGGTTACCGCCGACCGGCACAGGGAAAAAGCCACCCGAGCTGATCGGCTTCGCCACTACATCGCCGCCATAGGCGGCGATATCGCCTGTTTTATATGTGGAGCCAGTAGCCGGATCGCTGCGCGTAGTGCCATCGCCCTTGGCGCGGATAAAGCCGTTGTCGGTGGTGATATTTCCACCGGTGGTGCTGATATTGCCGGAGGCGCTGATATTGGCTGCACCGGTGATGCTGTTGCCGCCCATGTTGAGATTCGCAGCCATCGCATTGGAGCCGTCGGTGCGCAGCCAGGCGTCGGTTGTGGGCGCGTTGCTGACGCTGGCCAGCACCCTGCCGGCATTGGCGCCGGTGCCGTGGGTGAAACGGGTGGCGATAATATTGCTCAGCACCGATGGCCCGGTCAGCGGCTCGCCGTTGGCCGCCATCGTCGCCACGCCGGCCAGATCCTCGCGCGTTGTCGCGCTGACCGAGATCACGCTGGTTTTGGTGTTGATCTCGGCGCGGCCACCGATGCCAGCCTGTTTGGTGGCCGAAAGCGTCACACCGAGCGGCAGCGTATCGGGGAAATCGCACGGCAGATAGGCTTTGGCGGCGGTGCCGGGGGTGGGGCAGGATGTCGATTTCAGCCAGCTGCTACTAGCGTAGGTTACCGGGGTGGCTAATGCTGCGATTGCAGCAGCGTTATCGGAGAGATAACCGCGCGTGGCATTGACGTAAGTGACCATCAATTTGCCGATCTGCTTCGCCTGCGTATTTTCGCTTTCGCGCACCGCATCCTGCATAAACCAGACCGAGAGCAGTCCCAGAATGGCGATCGCCACCATCAGTTCGATCAGGAAAAAACCGTGTTGAGATTGAACAGAATCTTTCTTCATGGAATGATTACCCTTTGTAAAT
This sequence comes from Mariprofundaceae bacterium, assembly GCA_027018975.1. Taxonomy (GTDB): domain Bacteria; phylum Pseudomonadota; class Zetaproteobacteria; order Mariprofundales; family Mariprofundaceae; genus Mariprofundus. The sequence continues at coordinate 1,612 of JALUXN010000181.1, forward strand.
TCAGCGGATCTGTCACGGCAGAGCCGCTGCAAGCGTTCTGGATGGCGGTTACACCGCCTGAAATCTCACCTCCATAGGGTGGAATCTGATTGTTTTTGAGGATATAAGCACCCTTAAAAACCCGCATAAAATCCTGCACATCAATCTCTTGCAGAAGAGCCGTGCAGTCACTGACAGAAAGACCAAAGAGCTGAATCGTCACCGAATTGGTGGCGTAAGCTACTCTGAGCGTATCCCCAAGCGCATGTTTATAACTGTCAACTGCTGTTTTCGTACGCGGATCGTGGGCAAAGGCGGCATCAATCACTTTGCCACCATCCTGTCCAGGCGGATATGGAAGTGATCGCCTAATCTGCCAGGCTGCAGCCGAGAGCGCCTCGATATCGCGCACCACCTG
>JALUXN010000182.1 GCA_027018975.1 Mariprofundaceae bacterium
CAACTCTTTGCCGTTCTCGCTGGCGTCATTCGGATAGAGCACCATCGAGATATGCTCGGCATTGTTTTTCGCTGCCACCGAACCGGCATAATCGCCGGCATTGAACTCACCCAGATCAAACTCGTCAGTCGCTTCCGATTTCCATAGCCGCAGCGTATTGACCACGCCATTCTGATAACCCGGCACCGGCACATCATACGGCACCGCCAACACATCCTGCGTATCGACCCAACGATGGCGCTGCACGCCCTCATCGTCGCGATAGCACTCACTGCGGCCACCGAAATGGATCGCCTGCGTGTATTCCGGCCGCTGAATCTCCCAGACATTGCCGTAATTGAGCCAGTGATCCGGCTCCTCGACCTGATAACCATTCTCGATCAACTGACGGAACATGCCATACTCATAACGAATGCCGTAACCGGTGACCGGCAGCTGCAGCGTCGCACAGCTATCGACAAAACAGGCCGCCAATCGCCCCAGTCCACCATTGCCCAGCCCCGCGTCACGCTCCTTCTCGATCATCTCCTCATAGCCGATACCGAGATCATGCAGCGCCTGCTCCGTCTCCGCATCCAGCCCCAGATTGAGGATCGCATTGCCGAGCGCACGCCCCATCAAAAATTCCAGCGACAAATAATAAGCACGCTTACCCTGCCGCCCCTCGACGGCATCCTTGGTGTTTTTCCAGCACTCCATCAGCCGATCGCGGATCGTGAAGGCGAGCGCTTGATATTTGTAGTGATTCGAGCGGCTCGCCTGATGCTGACCGAAGGTGCGCAGATAGTGGCGCTGAATCCCCTTAACCAGATCATCGCTGGTCTTGCCGACCGGCGGCACATCGGTAATCTCATATTTCGGCTTGGCCTGTGCGGCGCTACGCTTAGAACGCGATTGGCGTGTCATATATCCACCCTGAAAACAGTTGTTTTTTCGTGGCGCGCACCCTCCCCAAAGCCCTATGGCAAGTCAATGCAAGCGGCCACACAAATCAGAGCTTCGCATCAAAATTATTGAAAACACGACCGCCTCATCCCCGAATGCTTCTATCGGGGATCCATTGCCGCGTGGATTCCCGATACAGACTCCTAGCACCTCAACAGCATCGATAGTCTTTACCTTACAGGTGAATCACCCACCGATGCCAATCCCGCCTCTTCCAGCCAGCCGCTGCTGGCATCGGGGATGCTGTCGGCGTAGGGGATGTAGGGTTTGATGTCGAGCACGGGCGTGCCGTCGAGCATATCGTGGCCGCAGATATGCAGCACCCTGCCCTCGATACGCTCCAGCTTGACGGCGGAGAGGCCGATACGGTTGGGGCGGTGCGGGGCGCGGGTGGCGAAGAGGCCGCGACGCACCTTCGGCCCGCGTGGCGGGGTGACGGTGGGATTCCAACCGCGATTCAGATGCATCCAGTAGAGCACCCAGATATGCGAAAAACCATCCAGATCCTGCAGTGCCTGCTCGAAATTCAGCCCACCATTGAGGCGAATCTCCGCCTGCTGCGGTTCATCAAGGCTCGGCTGCCGCGGCGCGGCGAAGCGTTCGCGATAGCTGCTGTGCACCACGCCGATCGCCGCCATCTCCACCGTCATCTCGCTGTTCTCGGCGTGGCAATCCTCGCCCGTATAGGCTTTTTCCGGCTTCCGCTGTTTCGGGCTCTGGCCGCGCCTCATGCAGGCTCGATCTGCGAACGATCCGATGCGCTGATCTGCTCTTGCGCCGCTTGCGGGTAGGAGATCGCCAGCCGATCATCTGTGCAATCCACCAGCGCAACGCCCCCCTTCTGCAGCGCCCCGAAGAGGATCGCATCGGCCAGCGGCTGTTTGATATACTCCTGAATCAGCCGCGCCATCGGGCGCGCACCCATCAGCGGATCGTAGCCGTGGCACGCCAGCCACGCCTTGGCCGCATCGCTCACCTGCAGCTCGACCCGCTTATCAACCAGTTGCGCCTCCAGCTCGATCAGCAGTTTATCGACCACATGCAACGTCGTC